>PEYS01000157.1 GCA_002763335.1 Candidatus Woesearchaeota archaeon CG08_land_8_20_14_0_20_47_9
TGAGAAAGGGACTGACTCAACAAGCACCTGGTTAGGAGTTACATCGCTGTCGCCAGTGACCTCTGCTGTTACTGAGATGATTGTCTTGTCCCTCGCTTTGCGAAAGCCCTCTATGCCATCAGCGCCACTCGTCTTTACATCCTTAAGGCTGCTGGCACTTACAGCAGTGTAGGCTGGTATGCTGAGCAGGAGCGCAATGACTATGGTTGCTGCAATCCTGATCATTATCTTATGCTGTAGCTGTATCATCTTGGTCATGAGTTAAGCTCCGGCTCTAGCAGTGTGCGGTAGGCCTTTGAGTAATACTCAACCTCTCCTATCTTGTTCAGGTCTGAAACACTCCTCTCTGCCTCAGGTATGCTGATGAGGTCAGGGGATACTGTGTAGAAGACAATCTCATCTGCATTTGCAAGCTGATCAGCCTGAACAATCCAGAATGCTGTCTTGTTGCTGAGCTCAACACCCCCGCTTGGAAGCTGGTCAAGCTCAACCTCAGGTATAGTGTAATCATTACAAATAAGAAATGCTGTGCACCTTTGCTCATTACGCTTAGGGATCACATACTTCCTGTTTATCATGGTGTGTATGCTAACCGTGTAGAGCCCAGGTGCAAGCCTTATGCTTGATTCCTGGCCTGGCCTGTACTCAGCAGCAGTTGAGTACCCCCCCTCACCTGCGCTGCCAACCCTAGTAATTGCGACGATAGCTGTCTCATCAGGCCTTAGTTCAAATGCCTGATTCCCGAACTCCCATCTTGAGGCAGCCTTTTTAAGCAGCTTCTTCTGCACAACCAGCCTCTTCTCCTGCAGGGGGGAGATTAAGATGCTTATCTCTGAATCATCAGGCTCAACAGCCCTCATCCTGGGCAGGTAGCCCTCCTTTGAGAGAAGCAACAGGCCATTTATGCAGCGTGGGAGCGCTGCCCTAAGGCCTTCTGTTGTTGTCTCGCCAATAAGGCACTCCTGGTCCGCACAAATGTAGCTTACAGCGACCCCGCTGAGGGGCTTGCCATCGGGGCTTTTAACGATTATGGTAACATTAAGGTTGCCAAGATTGCAGAAGAGGGACTCCTCATACTCAATAATTCCCATAGAGTTATTGAGGGGTTGGTTGCCCCTTATATTCGCCTCCATCGCAAACTGGAAGGTGTAGCCCCTATTGTTAAGGGCAGAGGGGTCGTTTATAATCACAACAACAGGGTATGAGAGGTCATAGCTGAACCTGTACCTCTGAACTGTAATCGGCAGAGGCAAAATTGTGCCTAGTGATTCGCCCTTAAGCAGCGAGGCTGTGTTCATATCAAAATAGGGCCTCCACCATGCAAGGTAGATAAAGCCTACATCAAGCGCCCTGAACTGATCTGAGCTGTTGAGAGCAACCACCATGTTGTCATAGGCGGCCTGTTCAATAATGTCCGGGAGAACCCTCTTCCTATAGTTCCTGGCACCGTAGACCTGTATCAGCGGGATGTAGCTTGTGAGCATCCCAGTTATGCGATTCTTTACATCAGCCACAACCCAGTAGACTGGGGATGCCCCAAGCCTTACTGCATTTGTTGGCGGGAGCTTATCAGGGCTTATATCAGAGAAGCCTGATATGAGGTTAAGGGTGTTATATTCGAGGAACCAGTAGTTCGCCTCGCTTACTGCCAGGCTGGCAGCTGCATTGTATATGCGCCGCAGATCAAGATCAATAGTTGATGAGAAGCCCTGTATATCAGCCTTTACAGCGCCCTTGCTGACCAGGAGCGGGTAATCAACCCTTACCTCAACATCATCCCCTATGCTGGTTGTTGTGACAGGCTCGCCCATTACCTGCACGTGCAGGCCCTGCCTTTCGAGCTGCTCAAAATCAAGGCAGGCCTCAAGATGATTGTTGATGTAGCGATCTATCTGCGCCTCAATTGAGGTATCTGTATAGGGCCTCTCTCCTTTTAATGCATGGCTTTTGAGCCTTGGCATGTTTGACGAGAATATGCATCCTCCCGGGCATGTGTTCGGGCTCTTGAGATACCACCAGTAGGGCAATACAAGTTTGCTTCCAGGGGCGAAGACCAGGGCATCAGAGCTTGTCGGGTCAGATGTTATAAACATGCCCTCAGAGACGTTAATGTAGCCGCCCTGCTGGCCGAGTTTTTTAACAGCCTCCTCAGCCAGATTCAGTATGCAGCCCTCAACAAGGCTTTTCACAGGCATAAACTCCAGGGGCAGGGTCTCAGATGATTTGCGCTCTTCAACCCCCTGTCTGATCTGGCTGCGCTCAAACACAACAAAGAGGCAGAAAAGCAGAAGGGCAACTAAGCCGAGAATGATAAAGACACTCACCTGACCCCTTTTATTACGCATAAGCACGCCCTTTTTTTTAAGCTGTGATAGACTCTTCTTATCGCTGAGGTATATAAATAATTATCTATCAGGTAGCCCTGTAGAAACCCTCACCGTCGTGAAAGTTGGTTGATCTCAGAAAACAGCGTTTTAAGTGTAAAATCGAATCTTTTTGTCGCAGAATAGAATTGTCGCAGAATAGAAAGATGAAAAAAATATTCTCTCTGATTTTGTCAAATCGGTAAGTAGCGTACATGATATGCCTGAATAAGAGTTCTTTATTCTGCATTCGCCAATCTTGGGCGTAAACGTTTTCTCCCATCAGTTGCTTCACAACATAATTTTTTCCCTGATAAACTCATGCACATGCTCAGCATCATACTTTTAATACCGACTGAGCTAGGAAGTCGAGGTTATTCAAAGTTTTCAATAGTTTATGATACTCAAAAGTTCGTGGGTAGCTCGCGCTTTAGGGCGAGAACTTTTGAGTCCGAAAATCTGCGTTTCGAAGCGAGGGGTGTAAAGCCCCGACTTTTAAGTCGGGGATAGCCCCGAGCAGCAGATTTTCGTTACAATTGCCACCTCTATTTATAAACCCGGAAGATCTCCGCTTTTAAGCAGTGAAGTGTTATTAACTGCTTCTTTTATTTAAGTTGCAGGAAGCACAAGTGTAGCTTCCTGTGAGGTTTCATCATGTCTGGAAGATCCATTATCAATATTAAACAAATCTCTAAAGCTTCTCTAATATCCATGATGCTGTTCCTCTCAGCCTGCACCTATATCCAGACCGGTATGCAAGCAGAACCTCCCTCAGAAGATGGCTCTATCACAGCCTACTTCTGCCCACAGGACAACTGCACAGGGGTTTTCATCTCTTTCATAGACTCTGCAGAATCCTCAATACACTGTGCCTTCTACTACCTGAGAAAACCAGAAATTGTTGAGCTGCTTGATCAGAAGAGCAGGCAGATTGATGTAAGGGTTGTTGTTGAGAGAGACAACAATAATCTTAATTACCCCTGGCTGAGGGTGGATACATCATCAGCATACATGCACAACAAGTTCTGCGTGGCTGATGCGAGCAGCCAGGGCATGAATGGCAGGGCTGGCAAGCCGGGGGTTTATGTCGGGAGCACAGATGCAATGCTTTCAGCCTTTGAGAGCAACATAAACAACTTTCTCATAATTGAATCAAACTATGTTGCAGCAGACTTTGAGGGTGAGTTTGAAGAGCTGTGGAGTGGTGTTTATGGTGGCGGGGGCCAGACGCCGTATCCCAAGGTGCTGATAAGCAGCCCCAATGGCAATGCCCTTGTCGATGTCCTCTTCTGCCCTGAAGATGGGTGCAGTGATGCATTAAAAAGGCTGATAGACAATGCAGATCAGGAGATTAATTTTGAGGCATTCTCA
This sequence comes from Candidatus Woesearchaeota archaeon CG08_land_8_20_14_0_20_47_9, assembly GCA_002763335.1. Taxonomy (GTDB): domain Archaea; phylum Nanobdellota; class Nanobdellia; order Woesearchaeales; family CG1-02-47-18; genus CG1-02-47-18. The sequence continues at coordinate 3,735 of PEYS01000157.1, forward strand.
TTCACACTTAAGAGCATTGCGGATGCCCTTGTAAATGCGCAAAGCCGGGGCGTGAAGGTTAGCGGAATCTTTGAGTACCAGCAGAAGAGTCAGTACAGCCAGCACGACTCTTTAAAAGCAAGAGGGCTTAATGTGACATGGGACAATCTGAGAGAGAAGCTCCACAGCAAGGTCTTCATAATAGACGATACTGTAGTTACTGGGTCATTCAACCCCAGCATGAACGGGGATACAAGGAATGATGAGTCTGTTGTGGTTGTGCATAATAAGGAACTAGCAGAGCAGTACAGACAGGGGTTTTACGGGGTTTGGAATGACCAGCAAAATATATCTTGACACCAACATCTACCTTGATTACCTCTTAGATAGGAAGAACAGGTTTAGAAAAGACTTAGGAAGCATTGCATTCAGCATTATTAACAGAAGTTTCCTCTGTGAGTTTGAGATTGTTCTTTCTGATTGGTGTTTTCAGGAATTAGTCAAACAAATGGTCTGACGTGTTGACTTTTACCGCCCCCACCGGGATTCGAACCCGGGCCACAACCTTGCTGCATCTCCTGCAACTTCTGCATCTTCTACCTGCATCCGCAGTATTCCGCAGGGTTGTATCATATCCAGGCTAGACTATGGGGGCATAATGGTACGCAATGGTGTGAGAGAGTGTTATTTAAAAAGCTTGTTGGCATGATCACAACAAAATTTAAATATCAGCACCACTTGCGAATAATATCGTGATTTGACTATTTCATAATAGTCACTGACGAATGTTGAGTCTTGAGGGGGGATGAATGTATGAATGTATCAAGGGTTATGTTAACCTATGTTGTATATTCTGTAATTACTGTTATGCTTAGCCTGGCTGCCAGTGCAGGTTATACCTGCGAGCTAAAGGGCCAGGTATGCCACTGCGTATGCCTGCCAAGGCCGCCAGACTACTGCTCTGGCCCTATACCCCTATGGCAGTGCTATAACAGCGAGCCCCCAGGCGTAGATATCATAAGCCCTGTAGAGGGAGCTATCTACTCAACATCAAGGGTGCCTCTGGAGGTGCAATCAAACAAGAGCGCAGCATACATAAAGCGATCTATTGATGGGGGAAGGCCTGCAACCATCTGCACATCCTGCAGCAGCATCTCAACAACAATGTATGTGTCTGATCAGGGGAGGCACAGGCTAACAGCCTATGCCTATGACAAGCAGGGCAATGAGGGAATTGCAGAGACCTACTTCATTGTTGACACCCGCGCACCGAGAATACTGGGCCAGAGCCCTGCAGACAAAAGCACTATAGGCTCTGATCAGGAGTTTGCGGTTGATTATGATGAGGCCAACCTTGCTAATGTAAGCCTGTGCATTAAGGGTGAACTGGCTTCAGGGTTTGCTTGCAGCATCCTCACAGGCTGCGAATCAGGCAGCAGGGAGAGCTGCAGCGTGAACAAGGATCTGAGCAGCTATGCAGACGGCACCCTTGAGTATTACTTCGAAGTCAGTGACCTTGCAGGCCAGACCACAAGATCAGGTACCTACTCAGTCGCCCTGAACCAAGCTGCAGGGCTGCCTATCGAGGTAATGATCACTTCCCCTGAAGAGGGGGTTTATGACACGAGTAGGTTAAGGCTTATAGTGAACCTAAGCAGGCCTGCCAAGTATATAAAACGCTCCCTTGCAAGCACAGGAGGCAATGGGGCGATCATTGTATGCAGCAACTGCAAGGATGCGGATAAGCTCCTCTTTGTCCCGCAGGGAAGCCATAAGCTCACAGTATACGCCTATGATGAGGATGGCACAGCCTATTCAGAGACACTAAGCATCGCTGTTGATAGCAGAAGGCCAATGATAAGGATGACCCTGCCACGAGCCTATCCTGGAAGGCCAACGTATGCACAGGAGGCTGTTGACTTCGGTGTTGTATTCATGGAGTCAGATCCAAGAGCTGTGATGTTACACCTTGAACAGCCTGATGGGAGCTTTAGTGAGATCTCGCTTGATAACTGTTCAGGCAGATCATACTCGCAGACATGCACAAAGAGGCTAGGCCTCTCAGGGTATGCAGACAAGCAGGAGATAGGCTACTACTTCAGTGTCTCAGACCCGGTAAGCACAACCTACTCAAAGAATGGGACGCTTATCTATGACGTGCAGCCTCCAAACATAGCCATTGCATCACCAATTGAGGGCATGGTTTACAACTCAAGGCTTGTATACCTCAACGTCTCCCTGAACGAGCAGGCAAGCAGCATAAAGACAATTGTTGACGGAAGCAGGTACAGGCGCACACTCTGCTCAAGATGCACAGGCCGCGATTCAAGGCTCTACTTCAGAGACGGCATGCACAACGTGACAGTGATTGCAACTGATGATGCTGGCAACACTGCTGAGAAGACTGTTGTGTTTGCAGTGGATACTGGGGCGTGGTAGGGATCAGTAGATCCGAAAGTGGAATCGTGCTTCTTTAGCTTTCTGAAGCGATTTTCATAAAGAACCTTTGATTTGTGAGGAAATTTTCAACAACAATAATGCTAGCGGGTCATTTTTCCTGTCGGAAAAATGCCATATTCCGCTGACCACAACCCCATACGCTGAATGGGAACGCGGTCAGCTCCATCTCGCCATTGTTGTTGAAAATTTCTCTCCTCATTATATGCCGCTGTACCCCAATGCATTGTCAAAATCTCGCCCGCACAAAGCAAGCGGGGGGCATGCTCGCTCGCTTCAAGCGCTGGGGCTCGCTTTTATTCTCAAAAGTTCGTGGGTAGCTCGCGCTTTAGGGCGAGAACTTTTGAGTCCGAAAATCTGCGTTTCGAAGCGAGGGG
>PEYS01000109.1 GCA_002763335.1 Candidatus Woesearchaeota archaeon CG08_land_8_20_14_0_20_47_9
GACCCCAGTTTTCCCCACTTACCTCATCCTCAACTCACCAGTAACCTCATCAATCTTCTCCTCGCTATCCGGCCCTATTGCCAGGGCTGTTACTGTCCCTGGAGGCACTGTTGTCCTGCCTGCGTCTGTTATCAGGGCAGTGATGATGCCAGCAGAATCAGCCCCTGTTTTGTACTTGAATAGCTCTGCCTTGTCTGCAACCCTGAGGACAACCTTCTTTGAGCCTGAGGCGTGCCACGCCCTTACCTGCTCCTTCCCCTGCCCTGATTTAAGTGCCTTTAGCACAGCATCCACAGATGCATGCGCAACCTGTACTGCTAGCTTGCCTGGAGGAAGCCTTAGGTCTATCCTGACCAGTATTACCTGCTTGTATTCTGAAGGCTCTGTCTCATTCATTAATATCACCGACTGTACGTCACCGACGGCGAACACCTATTGCATGTCCTTGGGGCATTTTTGGGCGGCGGGTGGTTGTGAGCTTTTGACGATTTTACGAGGAAAACTTTGAATACCGAGCCGAGCTGAAAGCGAAGGCGAGTGTGTTCAAAGTTTTCTATAATATAAACCTTGTGAAGGCGTAGCCTATAAGGCAGCCTGCTGTTATGAAGGGGATTGCAGGATAAAAGCGATCCCTCTTGCCAAGCACTAAGAGGGCGAGAAGGGCTGCAGTTACAAAGAGGGGTATGACCAGTGATTTCAGCAGGCCTAGACTCTTCATAGCCACGCCTGCAAAGAGTATCGGCAGGCCTATGTCGCCACCGCCGATTATGGCGCTTCCATGGGAAGGGCAGGCTTGGCAGGCTTCTGAAGCCTGTCCTTCTCTTGTCTTGTGCTTCTGTTTTGCTGCGGATGTTGTTTTAACAGCCTTCGCATCAGGCCTTGAGCCTATTGCTGCCCTGTTATCTGCCTGAACCTCATCATCCCTCCCCTCATCATCCCTCCTGTACGGTATGAATATGCCTGCAAACACCCTGGATTGGGTCTGGAATCTTGCAAGCCTTATCATGTGCTTGCTCTGCCAGACTGCAAACATGTCGTAGAATGCTACTACTATTAGGAGCATGATGGCTGCGAAGAGGTTCATTATAGGCACAAAGATTGCTGCAAGCCCGCCGTACATAAAGAGCTCTGTAAGGTTGTGTATAACTATATTGGGTTTGAAGACCTTGAAGAAGGCAAGGGCTATGCTTGCAATGACTGCAACCATGCTGTTTATAAATGCTGAGAGGGAGACTGCAAGGCAGAGGACTGCGCTTGAAAAGAACCACAGCCTCCAGAGATTCCCCTTCCTGAACCTTACCAAGACAAGGAGTATCAGGGTTGCAATGAGCAGCGAGATAAGAATAAAGATGTATGAGCTTGACTGCTCCACCTCCGGGCGCTCAAGGCCATATGGCAGGGAATTATAGGTGACTTGGCCTGTTCTTGCAGTCTCCTCTTGGTCAATATACATATAGGCAACTGCAATTCCAATGATCTGGGAGGCGAGAAAGAGGGTTATTAAGGCAACAGTCACCTTAAGATCATGCTTCATGTTATACCATCCGCAGCATATTTATAGTCCGTCTGACTGAGCGCAGCCTCCTGCCCAGAAGCCTAAGACGGGGGCTGTCACAGCTGGCCCTTGCATTCATATACATCCTTTCCAGGGAGAGGAGACTTGAATGGAGCTCTGCAAGGAGCTTCTTACTGGCAGCTGTCCTTTTCCTTACACGCGCATCTGGCCTCTTGCTCTTCTCAGCAGCTAGGTGAGGCCTTGCTCCGCCCTGACCAGCCCCTGCACCCATAGCGCTGCCTGCAAGCTGTCTTAGAAGAACCCTTGAGAGTCTCGAAGTGGGCCTATTCACATCCTCCACCGCACTATTCAGGCCATAGCTCAGGCCTTTCACGCCTCTTCTGTCTTCCAGGCTCAATGTCAGGGAATGAGAAGGTGTGCATTGTATCTGGCTGCGGTACAGGCGACGGTCTCCCAGTCTGCTGTTGCGGGGAGGGTTGCGCAGCCTGCATGCCTTGCTGAGCCCCTGCCACGCCCTGCTGCAGCGCCCTCAGGGTTAAGGGCCTAAGTTTAGCAGATGACAGCTTAACATGCCTTGTTATCTGGGGGAGGTGATCCTTCATCATATCCACCACTAGCAGTATCCCCTGGGCAATGGCCTCGTTGTGCTTTATCAGGAGGTCTATCTTTCTGAGAATCTTGTCATTCTGCTCCTTAGAAGATATCTCATCCTTAGCAATGTCTGAGCCTGCGTTCCTGAGTATGCTTACAAGCTCGTTTATCGAGGTGGAGAGCTCCTCAACAGAGTCCTGTAACTTCCTCATTTGCTCTATACTGGTACGGGGCTTGAGCCTGTAATTATTAGTCATGTAATCACCCCCTTTTTTCATCCATGGCCTCTTTGGCTGTACATGGGGCCGCAATAAATAGCTGTGGGAGAGGGGGTATTTAAAGGTTGCGAGGAGAAAAGAGTAAAATTTAAATATTGCCGTCGTTATGCTTATTAGAGAAAGGACCCATACGGATGTTGATGGATGTTCTTCAGCAAAGATCGTATAAAAAGGAGGGAGTGAAAAAATGGCTCAAAAGGTTGCAAAGGCCGGCGTTAGGAAGCAGAACGGCTACCTGTACTTTGTGGACAGGAACGGGGATGTTTCAAGGGTGCCAATGGCCCGTGGCGGAAGAAAGAAGGGCAAACGACAGAAACAGGAGAAGGTATGCAAGGTAGGCGTAAGGAAGGAACGCGGATACCTCTACTTTGTCGATAAAAACGGCGACATCTCCCGAGCTGTGATGGCTGTCGGCGGCAGGAAGAGAAAGAAGAGGAGATAAGTTTTTTTTATTTTAGTTCTTGGTCTTTAGCCCTTGGCTCTTGGACAGGTCAGTTATGAGTTTTCAGTTACGGGAGGTCAGCTCATCTCGTAACTCGAAGCTCGTAAGTCACCTATCTCGCCCCTGCTAATCGTATGCAAACTGAAAAATGCCGAGGATGCAGACTATGACATTTAGGATTGAGGATTATATAAGGGACGTCCCTGATTTTCCTAAGAAGGGCGTTGTGTTCAAGGACATAAGCCCGCTGCTGGGCAATGCTGAGGCATTCAAAGATGTTATTGATCGCCTTGCAAGGGCAGTCAGGGGTAAGGGGATTACAAAGGTAGTTAGTGCCGAGAGCCGTGGCTTTATATTCGGGAGCGCCCTAGCCTATGTCCTCGGTGCAGGCTTTGTGATGCTGAGAAAGCCTGGAAAGCTTCCGTGGAAGACTGAGAAGCAGGAGTTTAAGACAGAGTATAGCACAGATGCATTTGAGGTGCATACCGACGCCCTGAAAAAGGGTGACATCGTAGTTATTGTTGATGATGTCCTTGCAACAGGAGGCACTGCCAGGGCCGCGATAGAGCTCTCAAGGCGGCTTAAAGCGAGGGTTGCTGCAGCCATGTTTATCCTGGAATTAGAGTTTTTAAAGGGGCGCTCTAAGCTGGATGACCTCGGGGTTGAAATAGTATCTCTTGTCAAAAGCTCGTGACCACCCTGCCCTCGATCTTGGGCATGGTGGTCACGAGCTTTTGATGACGTCTGCTTCTACCAAGCCTTCTTCAGTAAGCGGTCAGAGCCATAGGTCAA
>PEYS01000001.1:0-3759 GCA_002763335.1 Candidatus Woesearchaeota archaeon CG08_land_8_20_14_0_20_47_9
GCTTCACCCAAATTTTTCTTCCGCTACGCTACAGAAAAACTTCGTATATCCCTGACGTTATATGACATATTTTTCTGAAAATTTTTAAAATAAATTTATAAACTTCTGCTAATAATTAGTTTGGTATGGATATACTCACCTTTAGGAAAATAAAACAAGGGACGTATGAATGTGAACTTAATCTGAATGCACTTTATAAAGATGAAACTGAACTTGAAAAGTTTAATAAAAAATGGATTGCATTTTTAAATTCAGATCATTGGAACAAAAAGGTCTTTAAGCGTGATGGGAATACAATCAAATATTCTCATAAATCTTGGGTACCCGAAAAAAACGATAATAGGATTCCCATTTTAATTGTTGCTGGCAATCCAGCTCCGCAATCAACCTCTGAAGATGTTTATTATGCTTTCGAGACAAACGGATCTGAACATAGATTCTGGAAAATCCTACGGAAACTTGGCTTTATTGATTTACCATTTGACCTGAAATTGATGAAGTCCACCTTTTTTGATTTAGATTATGTGTCGCCATTTAGAATCGGTATTGATGTTACGTTTACTTTCCCAAGCTCTGCAAGCGCTCAATCGTGGTCAGGTGTCCAAGGCTTACAAAAATTATTCGGTGTAAAGGCTCTTGAAAAAATATTCCTTTCAGAGAAGGTTCGTATTCAAAAACTTGTAACTGGTTTCTTCAAAGATAATATCGTTACAATTATTGCGGTTCAAAAAGACGCATATAACATGTTCGCAAAAAATACTTATTCTTTGAACAAAGCGGTAATAGGAAAACTTTCTTCAATTTATGATTTAGAAGGAAGAGACTTTAGAATTTATGGCGCTCCTCCAACACGGTGGATGTACACGACCAAAATGCAATCAGCTTTGCTACAAATCAAAAAGGACATCTTAAATAAAAAAACAGGAAAGAATAAATTAAGCAAATAAAAAATTTTCAGAAAAATACGCTGCGGCTTCTGCTATTGCTTCAGCCTTGCCTTGTTGCACTCTCAGTCGCTATCGCTCCTTCGGGTCACATAACACAGTATATGCGGTTTCACTCCTTGCAGTCGCTCACCCATATTTCGCTACAACTAAAAAACTGATAATATATGGATGTAGCGGAACATCGCATATACCGAAACGTTATATGGTCTCGGCTCGCCCAAATCACTCCGTGACTTCTCAAAGCCGCATACGTTATAGGTGACGTTTACTTTACAGCTCAAAAAACAGCAACATTTATATACCCTGCCCCTATCCCTGGGCATACAGTTCACTTGCCCATAGTTTTTAAAGGCTTGTGAAGCTGCAGATTAAATAGAACATAAATAGGTGTATGAGAGATGTATGGAGATAGACAGGATTTCGGTCGCAGAGACCGTGGTGGAATGAACCGCTTTGCACCGGTTAAGGTCGGTGACGAGCTGGATGTGAAGATAGAGTCTGTTGGAGAGAAGGGCGACGGTGTTGCAAAGAAAGACGGCTTTGTGATATTCGTTCCCAACACAAAGCAGGGAGACGAGGTAAAGATAAGGGTTACCCGCGTGCTGAGAAAGGTTGGTTTTGGCGAGGTTATAGGCCAAGAGCAGTCAGAGGCTGAGGGCAACTCCGAGGCTGAGGGCAACTCCGAGGACTCTGAGTCTGGTGAAGAGGGCGATCAATCTGGCTCGTCTGAAGCAGATTATTCTGAAGAGGGCGAGAGCGAAAGCCAAGACAGTGAGGACTTCGGAGAGGAAGAGTAAGACCTTTCTTTAGACTTTTATTCTTTTCATTGAGGGTCTTGAATGCACTGCAGCGCAGGGCATTCAAGACCCTCTGATGCTGTTTTTGTTGACTAACGTGCCTGAGGCAGTTCCACAGGGCAATTAATAAATAACAGTTCCAACTGCCATGCTCTAATGAGGATCGCCTTTATCTACATAAACCCCATGGGACTGCCTTATGTCAGCCACGGCATTGCCAGCCTATCTGCTGCTGTTAAGAAGCAGGGCCATAAGGCAAGGCTTATTGACTTCACATTTGGGCTGAGCACTGAGCATGCCTTGTCAGGGCTTGCATCCTTTAATCCAGGACTTATATGCTTCACAGGATTCAGTAACGAGTTTAATGAGGTGGCCAGGTTTGCCTCCCTGTGCAGAAAACAATTCAAGGCAGTTATAATATGCGGTGGCGTTCACGCCACCATTGCCCCTGAGGATGTGATAAGCGCAGGCTTTGATGGGGTGTGCATTGGCGAGGGCGAGCTTCCGCTAGCTGAGCTTGCAGCAATGATAGAGCTTGGAAAGGACTTTCTGCATGTAAGGAACTTCTGGTTCAGGTCAGGGGAGGGGGTGATAAAGAACAGGACAGGCCTCCTTGTTGAGGAGCTTGACACACTGCCATTCCCTGACTACAGCATATTTGACATGAAGAGCTACCTTGCTGCAAGGGATGGGCAGCTCGATGTCAAAACCTCTAGGGGGTGCCCATTCAGCTGCAGCTACTGCATAAACAACACCCTCAAGTGTATGTACTCTGGCCGCTATTTCAGGCTCTTCTCAGTTGACTGGAGCCTTGCAAATCTCGCCAGGCTTAAGCGCATGTACAGCATAAGGAACTTCTTTATTGTTGACGAGACATTTAATGCGAATGCAGCTCACATGGCTGAGTTCTGCAGGCGCTATCCTGAGGAGGTAGGGGTGCCATTCGAGTGCGAGCTCAGGGCAGATCTCTGCACAGAGGAGACATTCAGTCAGTTGAAGAGGGCTGGCTGCTTCAAGGTCAGCATCGCTATTGAATCCGGGGATGAAGGGCTGCGCATGGGCTTGCTTAACAAGCGCATAACAGACAGGCAGATTATCAGGGCATTCTCCTATGCGAGGAAGTTTGGAATCAGCACTCAGTCATTTAACATCGTAGGGCTTCCCCTTGAGACAAGGGCGCAGATAAGAAAGACAATTGAACTAAATAAGGCTGCAAAGCCGGACAGCATACAGGTGACCATATTCACCCCGTATAAGGGCACAGCGCTGCACAAGTATGTGGTTGAAAAGGGCCTGCTTAAGCGCAGTGACATTGACGTTTCTTACTACCTTGCAACATACCTGAGGAATCCTGGGCTTTCAGAGCGTGAGCATATACGCATAAGGAAGTGGTTCTCCTACTGCTGCTATGAGGACCGCTCCAGGATTAAGGCCTGCCTGCTGCTATTCAGGGAGTATGTCACACCGTACTATCTCAAGTTTGGCAGGGTCATCCCTGTCTGGTTTAAGAAGCTGATCTACAGGTATATCTGGCATTCCAGGATGCTGAATTTTCTGAGCAAGTAGAAAACCTTGAATGCACTCGCCCTCGCTTTCAGCTTCGGCTCGGCATTCAAGGTTTTCTGATTTCGTATCCTTTAAATATCGGATGAACTACCATGGCGTTATGAGAAGAAAACAGAAGGCTGTCTTCAGGATAATTGCAAAGTCTCGCGTTAACAGGCTCTTCTCACTTGCAGGGGAGGTTGCTTCAGCTGACCTGAGGCTTGCTGACCTCTATGTTGGGAGGGCCCTTAAGGTAGCGCAGAAGTTTAACATACAGCTAACCAGTGCCCAGAAGAGGCTCTACTGCAAGCACTGCCACAGCTTTATGCTCCCTTCAGTAAGTGCACGCATAAGGCTTCAGCATGGCAAGGTCGTTTATTTCTGCAAGAGATGCAGGCACATGATGAGAATACCGTACATAAAACCAAGAACCGAAAACTAAAAACCAATGACTAAAATGACCAAGGCAG
>PEYS01000001.1:3806-4777 GCA_002763335.1 Candidatus Woesearchaeota archaeon CG08_land_8_20_14_0_20_47_9
CCTGCGTTGTGAGTATCTGGCCGCATTCAGGGCATCTAAAGCCGGATTCTGTTGCAGAGTCAAAGTCCATTCTGACGCAGACAGAGGGGCAGATAAAGAAGGCGTTCCTGCTTGACTCCTCCCTCTCAAGGCGCTCCTGGAGAAGGTCTATGGACTCTCTCCTGTCCTTTTCCTTTATGTGTATTATCTCCCTCGGGTTGAATGTCCAGTAGCTTATGTACCACCCCTTCTTTCTGTCCTTCTTACGGTAGTATGTGACGAGGTTCTTCTCATGAAGCCTGTAGAGGGCATGCCTTACACGGTTGACCTCAAGGTTCACGCCTTCAGCTATCTTGAACTCCGAGATGTTCCTCTTGCCCTTGAGATAGGTAACAATAGGCACAGCATCCTCTCCAATAAGCTCCTTTACCGTATCCTGGATAAGCCTTGGTGTTATACGCATAGTTACCCCCATTTCATAACTAATATTTAAATGTTACGATTTTTAACTATTATGTAGTGGTGAATTTTTAGGGATCCTGGGATCATTTGCCCAATGTAAGGCGCACATATATCAGATTTTGTAAAACAGGTAGAATCTGCAATATGTCCTAACGCCTGTTCACAGCTTATTTAGTATTACTTGCGCACCAGAACATACACCCTTCGCCCGAGGAATTCCTTAGGAGCATCTATCTTTGCACCTGTGCCAAAGCAGGTGATGCTCTTTTCAAAGACGCACTCTACTGCATCTGTAAGCTTTAGACTGCCGTTGTGTATGAGAATCTTCCTCATTGTATGTTTAAATATATATTCATATATATAAAGGTTACGGTTGACAACTTTGACTAACCTCCACGCGAGCTTAGTCAAAGTTGTCAAACGCTCTGTGAGCACACCGATGGAATGACTGCATTCCACGTCAGGACTGCAGTTTATGATGTTGGGCCTTGATTGACCCCGCTTTCACATTTTATCGTGTTTTTCGATTC
>PEYS01000017.1 GCA_002763335.1 Candidatus Woesearchaeota archaeon CG08_land_8_20_14_0_20_47_9
TGGCATCTATTTAAATCTTGGGTAAATCTTGCCCTGTAGAAACCCTTTCTCGTAAAATCTAAATAACGGTGAGGGTTTCTACAGGGCTGTAAATCTGACGCTTCTTATCTCTTGTCAACCACAATAATGCACTTAGTCATCGACCTGTGAACATAGTATGAGAACCCATCTTTAAGGGTGAGGCCTGCCTGATTTATAAGCTTCCTGAATGTCGAAACTGAAGACTGGCAGCTGTTGCTTGCAATGGTGGGGGCGGCCAGGGCAAGCCACCCTCCAGTCTTGAGCCCTGAGCCTTGAGGGCTATGTCGTGAGTTTTGAGTTTCTCCTTGTCTGATGCTGAGGGGCGGGGGCGGCCAGGGCCTTGCCTTGCTCTTATTGGGCGGGGACAAGGCAGCAGGCAGAGACAGGGCAAAAGCCGAGGCCTCGCACACCCCAGTAACAGCACGCTTCTTCAGGACCCTGCCCAACTGCTTTAAAAAGCGGCTGTAGAGATTATCTAAACTTGCTGTTTTGCCATCCACAATTGCTTTTGAGTTCCTGCCATAGGGGAGGTCTGTAACTATGTAGCTGTAGCTGCCTCTTAGATTGCATGCATCAGCACAGCTTATCTTGTAATTCTTAATGCCGAAGTGCTTCATGTTGAGAAGGCATTTTTTTACAGCCCCAGGTGACACATCATAGCCCCTGACAGGGAAGCCCATCAGGCCAGCCTCAATCAGTATGCCACCGCTACCGCAGAATGGGTCTAGGAGTGTTGCCCTGCCATGAATGCCTGAGAGGTTGACCATTGCCCTTGCAAGCTTCGGGTGCAATGAGTCAGGCTGGAATCCGGGCCTTAGAACAGGGCTTCTCGACTCAAAATCCTCAGTGTTCTCTGCAAGCTTTATACCACAAACTGTTTTATTGTCATCAATAATAACCACAATCTCTGTATCTGGCTGCTCTAAATCCACCTTTGGCCTAGGGAGTGCACGCCATACGATGTCTGCAAGCTCCTTCTCATCTACATTTACAGGTTTTTCCTTATTACTCCGACCCTGCCGTCCCCCACCCAACCGCCCCTCCAGAAGCTCTGGATGTCCATTCAGGTTGCCTTGCAGGTGTTTAACCCTGACGCAGAAGCTTCCTCTGCATAGGCCAAGCCAATCAACTCTAGAGAAGGCTCTCATCAATGCAGCCTCAGAGGGCTTGCTAATAAAGACAGTAAAGTATGCTGCCCTTGTGAAGGCGAGGCGCGCAATAAGCCTGGCTGCCAGCCCTCTTGATGCTGATGCATTAAGGGCTGAGCATCTGCAGCCTCCACAATCCCCATCTAGCAAGAGGGTTCTTGAGCCGAGCAGCCTTATGCGAAGCTTATCAGATATGCTGCCAGCAAGCATAGCAGCCTCAGCTACAGCAAGATCAATGCATTCTCCTGAGAGGAGCAGTGCTAGGGTCATGAGCTTGTGGTAAGAAGACGGGTGATTTAAGGGTTGTGATCTTCATAGTAGATCCGATTATGAAATCTTCCTAGTAAGAAAACTTTGACTACCGAGGCGAGCCTTAGAGGCGAAGCCGAGTGTAGTCAAAGTTTTCCTTCCTATATTTTCCTTCCTATAAAACCCTGCCTTCTTCTCCTGGTATGGCTTGCCATCCCCGCTGAGCCAGATGTTGTCCTGCTCTCTGCTCTGCTGCCTGATCCTGGCCTTCTGCGACCATAGGAGCTTAATCACGATTGTGGCTGCAATTGCTGAAAGCCATGGGCTGTCGTTGATAAGCTGGAAGAGGTCTCTGAGCAGGGTCATAAGGCTTTAATATTAGGGGTGGGATATAAATATTGCCAAAGGGTGAGCGAAGCTCGCCATCTTAAAAACAAAATTTTTTATACTGATCCCTTTTAAATACTGATTGAGTGAAATGGCATACATGAAAAAGAACGTGAACATACTGCTACTCCTGCTAATTGTACTCATACTGCTATCAATGGTAGGCCTCTCTGCATACTACCAGGACAGGTACCGCAACATCTCGATGGGCTATAATGACAAGGCACGTGAGCTGGACTTCGTATCACAGAACCTCAGCACAGAGAGTGAGAAGCTCCAGAAGACCTACTCTGAACTTCAGCTCAGGGTGGCTGACAAGAACAAGTTTGACGCACTCTACACAAACCTAACTGCTGTGAATGCGAATCTTGAGACAGAGCTTACACAGACAAAAAAGGACCTTCAGAGCACCATGGCAGAGCTGAGAAAGACAAGCTCACAGCTCTCACTGACCAAGGCAGACCTCAGCACTGCCCAGAGCCAGGTCTCCACGCTGACTGTCGAGTTGGCAAACCTGAACTCAGAGCTTAGAACATGCAGGGGACAGGTTACTGCCCTGGAGAGCGAGGTGGCTGACCTGAAGCAAAAGCTCGGCATAACATAAAAAGGGGAAAAGAATGAAAGGGTTTAAAGGGGCTTTACGCGAGATATCGCTAACGCTGAACAGCGTTATGCTGGCTGAGGTGTTTGTTGACACCCTGCTCATTGTACTCATAGCCTATACAGCCCTCTCCCTATTCGGCCTTGCATGGACACTCTCAGGATCAGCCTCTCTCGCTATTGCCGGGTGTTACTTTATATACTCATCGATTGAGAGGCTGAGAGCAGACAAGGTAAGGCTTGTTGGATCGCGCTATAGCAGAATCTCAGAAGCCCTTATGACTGCTGCTGAGAATATAGATGCAACAAACCCTGTCATTGAGGAGCTCCACGATGAGCTGATCAACCAGGAGCTGAGAAATGTCGAAACAGCATCCTTTATAAATGAGCGCACGTTATATGCAAAATCAATAGCAATAGTGGCCATCTGCTTTTTGCTGCTACTGCTAGCCCCGGTCAGCTTTAAAAACTTAAACATCAGGGCAGGCAGCCTATTTAACCAGACAAGGGAGACCAGCAGGGATATATCACCTGGGAGCTTTGATGCAGAAGGGGCAGCAGCAGTTGCAGGCAGAAACCGCAACGCAGACATATACGGCAACAAGTCCATTGCAGAGATTGGCATTAAGCCCTTAGAGGTGGGCATCAGCTCTGCCAGCATGGAGGTTGACCTGCATGATGTTGGCGATGCCCAAGAGCAGGGGTTTACAGAGCAGCTGCCGCCAGCTGAGATAAGCGCAGTGGCTGCCTCAGTGTATGATGAGAACATTCCTAAGGAGCAGCAGGAGGTAGTGAAAAACTATTTTAACAGGCTCACAAAAGGGTGAGAGTGATGCAGAATGCAAGCCTATAACCAGCTTTTCAAAGACCTGTTCAATGAGATAAACAAGGTCATTGTAGGCCAGAATGAGGTAATAACCCAGGTAATGGTTGCAATCCTAAGCAACAACAACGCCCTGCTTGAGGGCTACCCCGGCCTGGCAAAGACCCTCATAGTGAAGACCCTATCAGAGCTTCTCGACCTGAAATTCAGCAGGATACAGTCCACACCAGACCTGATGCCATCGGACATAACAGGCACATACATCATTGAGGATCAGGGGGGCAAGAGACAGTTCAAGTTCCAGGCAGGCCCGATATTTGCAAACATCGTCCTTGCAGACGAGATAAACAGGGCTACGCCTAAAACGCAGTCAGCACTCCTCGAGGCAATGGAAGAGAAGCAGGTGACAGTTGGGAACACAACCTTCCGCCTTGATCTGCCGTTCTTTATCCTTGCTACGCAGAACCCGATAGAGCAGGAAGGCACATACCCACTCCCAGAGGCCCAGGCAGACAGGTTCCTCCTGAAAATAAGGGTTGCCTACCCAACCTATGATGAGGAGGTTGAGATTGTAAACAGGTACGCCTTCAGCTCAAACGAGCAGAAGCTGAAGACAGTAATAACAAAGCAGCAGCTACTAAACCTGCAAGGACTTACAAAGATGGTGCCGATAGCAAACGACCTCAAGGAGAAGGTAGTGAGGATTGTTAGCGCCACAAGGGATAAGAATGATAACTCGGTAATAGAATACGGGGCATCACCAAGGGCATCGATCGGGCTTATCCTGGCTGCAAAGGCGAGGGCGCTTATAAACGGGAGGAACTACGTTAGCATAGACGACATAAGGACAATGACGCTTCCAGTCCTGAGGCACAGGCTGATCCTTAACTTCGAGGCCGAGCGTAAGGGCATGTCAACAGATGACGCAATAGAGCAGATACTGCAGAAGGTGAAGTGAAGGCGCATGTCTTGCCCTTAGGGCCATTTGGCGTGTATTTTACGTCCATGTCTGACACCTCCTTTAAATCTATCTTCTAGCCTTCTCAATCTTACCGCGGAGCAGGGCATTCAGCGACTGGTCGTTGACCTTTATGACCTGCCACCTGACGCCTGGGATGTCACCCTTAGCACGCCCCATCTTTCCACCGATGGATTCGATCATGATCTCGTCATGCTCATCTATGAACTTGGTCGCCCCATCACCTGGGCAGAATGCTGTAACCTGCCTGCCGTTCTTTATCAGCTGAACCCTCACACACTTCCGCATTGCAGAGTTTGGCTGTTTTGCCTCCAGCTGGATCTTCTCCAGCACAATCCCCTTTGCCTGTGACGACCCCCCGAGGGGGTCTGATTTCTTCTTCAGGTTAAGGGTGTGCTTTACATACTCCTGGTCAGACCAGCGGGATTTAGATCGCCTCTTCTTTAGCTTGCTGCCAGCCATAAGCCCTGCTGCCTTTTTAGCCATCAGATCACCTTTAAACACTTAACATTGAAATAACGCTTAGTTATGCCCTCAAAATGGCGTATATTCCTCGAATTGCGGCCTATCAGCATGCCCCTCGTTGAGGTGTCCCTGCCTACGAGGGTGACGCAGCCCTCTTCCTCACGAACATCCTCTATCTTCAGTGGATGCACCAGGTTTATTAAAAACCGCGAGATCTGCGGATTAAACTCCACTATTTTAATCTTTCTCTTGAGCACATGTTCAAGCCTTCTTATATTTACCCCTCCTCTTCCGATGGCCCTGCCGATGTATGTTGGCTCGACCACGAAGATCAGGCGTCCCCCATCCACAATGCAATCCTTCAGCCTTGCGCGGGTGATGGTTTCAAAGAGTGACATGTAATTCATTATGTCAGATGTGTATTTTATCCTTGTCATTATGCCTTTACAACCCCAGCCACAGATATTGGGTACTGCTTCTTGCAGACTATCCCGAACTCCTCATTCGGGATCTTAAGGGGCACTACCTTTGCATTGCTGATGCCTGCATAGTGCCTTATGTCTTTAATCACCCTCTCAGGGGTGTTTGTAGTGATAAACACTGCCTCAAGCCTGCCCCTCTTGAGGCTGCTGATTGTCCTGTCAGTGCCTATAACGAGCCGCCTCTGATCAAGGTATTCCTTTATCTTCTCTGCCTTTATGCCCTTTGCTCCAGCCTTTTTCATTATCGCTCACCTAAGCATCTCTTACCTTTGTAACAAGCCCTGGGAGCCCTGTGCCTATAGGCACCGGCTGATTTAGCATGACGTTCTCAATTACCGAGTTGAGGTTATCAACCTCGCCCTTTAGGCTCGCATCAAAGATGTGGTTTATCGGGGTCTCGAATGACGCCCTTGCAAGTGTGCTTGCCTTATCCCTCACCACGCCGTAGCGTGTTATGCCCTTAACCCTCCCATTGACACACATAGTGTCTGCCACTAGCATTATGTGGCGTATATCTATGTTAAGACCCTGGTTTTCTATAACCTTAAAGACCTCGTTTATTATGGCCTGCCGAGCAGCCTCTATTCCAAGGGTTGATTCTATCTCAAATATGTCGTTGGTGACTGCTCTCGTTGCATCCACCTCTTTTAATTCGAGCACCTTTTTAAGGTTGGAGCCTGCTGTGAGGATTATGTACTCCCTCTCCTTTTTCACCGGGAGGACGTGGGGTATGCCCTTTACTCCGCTTATGTGTGTGGCCTTCAGTTTTTCCTTTATGCGGTATACCTCGCTTATCCCCTTCTCCTCCTTTCCCTTCTTTATCTTGAAGATCAGAAGGTCGTCCTTAATATCCACTGATATGGTCTTGCCCACCCTCTTAAGCGCTTTGAGAAGAACTGACTCGCTTATTTTAAGCTCACCCATCTTACCCCTGTCGAGCTTAACCTCAATCTTTGCTTCTGGGATGTTGATTGAGAATTCGCTTGTGACCTCACTCAGATGCGCCTCCTTTATTGAAAGGGCTACGCCCCTCACCTTCTCCTTGTCGTTGTATTCCTTCTTCAGGTATATCTCCATAGTGGGCGTGGTTATAAGCCTTCTGCCATCGAGAATCTCTATTATCCTTGGAAGGCCAAGGGTGACGTTCATCTCAGTCACGCCGGCAAAGTGGAATGTGTTAAGTGTCATCTGAGTGCCTGGCTCTCCGATTGATTCCGCTGCTACTATGCCAACAGCCTCTCCGGGCTCCACCTTCATGTCCTTGTACTCCCGGTAGACCTCGCCTGCAATCTCGCTGATCTTCTTCTTAGAGGCGCTGCTGGGGAGTATGCGCCTGATCTCCTTTGCCAGCTTCTCAGGAAGCCTCGTCTCATAATCCCTTTCCTTTGTCATAACGCCCACCTTAAGACTTGTTTGCTATGATCCTCTCAACGTTTACTGCCCCGCCCTCAGACTTTGAAACATCTACGCCGTCCTCTCCGTATTTGAACTGGATTATCCTTCTCCCAGCATCCCTCACTGTGCCATCGTACTCTACCTTGAGGTCCTGGAGGGAGTTTGCAAGCCTCCTGTAGAGGTATCCTGACTTGGGTGTTCTCAGGGCGGTGTCCATCAGGCTGTCCCTCCCTACCATTGACTGGAAGAAGAACTCATGCGGCTTAAGACCACCTTTAAATGTGCTTCTTATAAACCCGTGTGCCTCCGGGTTTAGGTTGCCCTTAATAAAGCATGAGAGCGTCCTCTTACTGTAACCCTTCTCAATCCTCTTGCCCCTGAGGGCTTGCTGGCCCACGCAGCCAGTCATCTGGGCCTGGTTGATGCTGCTCCCCCTGGCTCCTGACTGGATCATCACCGTGAGGTTTGTGGCCTTGTCTGTGTGCTTTGATATGACCTTGCCTGCATCGCCCCTTGTCCTGTTGAGAACCTCCATTATCCTGACTTCGAGGGTCTCCCTAAGGCTTCTGCCTGGAAGTGCCTCAAGCTCCCCCTTTCTGTATTCATCGATCAGCTCGTTCACCCTGCCTTCAGCGTCAGCTATCAGCTGCTCAACCTCTAACCTTGCCTCCTCAGTTATGTCAAGGTCTGATATGCTTATGGTAAATCCCCTCTTCATAAGGACCTCTACGCCTAGCTTGAAGAGCCTTCCCAGCATGTCAACAGCAAAGTCCTCGCCGTACTTCTTATGCAGGTTTCTCAGCATAAGGCCCTGGCCCTCGCCGAGGTTTGCTTTGTCCATAACCCCTGATATAAGCCTTCCCTTCCTTATCAGGACGTAGGCGTCGTTCTTGCACTTCTCCTTCAGGCAGGTCTCGCATTTCCTGCATGCCCTTGAGCGCCCAACAAAATTAAAGTCATCAGGCAGTAGGACGCTGAATATCTCCTTGCCTGTTAAGGTCTCCTTGTTTCCCAGCTTTGAGAAGTCCATCACGCCTATGGATGTAAGCAGATCCCCTGCTTCTGAACGCGAGAATATCATATCCTTTGTAAGCAGGTAGTTGCCTGAAATTGCATCCTGGGTGCAGCCTATTATTGACAGCCCGTACCTTGGGCTGGTTAGTTGGGTCTGCACCATCATAAGCATCTCTGCCTCGGTACGAGCCTCTTCTGTCTGCGGTATGTGGAGGTTCATCTCATCCCCATCAAAGTCTGCATTGTATGGGTGGCAGACCGCGGGATTAAGCCTTAGTGTCTTGTAGGGCAGCACTACAATGCGATGGCACATCATGCTCACCCTATGGAGTGAGGGCTGCCTGTTGAATATTGCTATGTCCCCGTCCATGAGGTGCCTCTCGACTATATACCCTGGCTGGAGCTCCTCAAGGGACTGCTCTATTGTCTCCTCGGTGAGCTTCTTCTTCTTGCCATCGGGCCTGATTATGTAGTTGGCCCCAGGATACTTCTTAGGACCGTTCTTTACAAAGCCCTTGAGGTATTCGATATTCCAACCAGTAACACGCTCAGGAACTGTGAGCTTCTCCGCAATAACAGATGGCACTCCGACCTCGTTTATCTTCAGCATCGGGTCAGGGCTTATAACTGTCCTTGCCGAGAAGTTAGTGCGCTTGCCCGTGAGGTTGTGCCTGATCCTGCCCTCCTTGCTCTTTATGCGCTCGGTTAGGGTTTTGAGGGGCTCTCCTGAACGGTGCCTTGCAGGCGGAAGCTGTGCCAGGCTGTTGTCAAAGAAGGTTGTTATGTGGTATTGCAGCAGGTCCCAGAGGTCCTCAATTATTATCTCAGGGGCGCCAGCATTTATGTTCTCGAAGAGCCTCTGGTTTATCCTCACAATATCCCCAAGCTTATGGGTAAGGTCGTCCTCGCTGCGCTCCCCTGTCTCAAGGGTGATGGAGGGCCTCATAGTAACTGGAGGTATTGGGAGCACTGTAAGCACCATCCATTCAGGCCTGGCAGCCTCAGGGTTGAGGCCGAGCAGACTGGCATCCTCATCAGTTATCTTCTCAAGCCTCGTTCTTATCTCAATGGGTGATATGCGCTTCTCGTTCTCGAGGAAGGTTGTCGGCTTCTCTATGTTTACCTTGTACTGCCCGCTCTTGCAGTGGGGGCACTTGCCCTGCCCCCTGGCCTTTTTAACAAGCTCCTTTATCTTCTTTCTGCTCCCCTCAGAGCCAGTCTCCCTGACGCTGAATTGTATCTCCTCGTTGTACCTGTCCAGGGCATCCTGTGGGAGGAGTATGCGGCTGCATTCGCGGCAAGTACACCTCAGGAGATCCAGTATTGTCTTGACGAAGTTAACGTGTATTATCGGGCGTGCGAGGGATATGTAGCCAAAATGGCCGACACACTCCTTGAGCTTTGAGCCGCAGGTCTTGCATTTAAGCCCGGGGTCTATAACGCCCAGGCGCACGTCCATAAGGCCGCCATCAACAGGATAGCCCTCCTTGTCGTAAAGCTCTGGGGTTACTATCTTTGCAGAGGCCATCTTCTTTATCATCTTTGGTGAGAGTATGTTGAACTGTATGCTTCGAACCTGCTTGTAGACATAGTTCTCAGGTGCTATGTCCTCTGTCATTTTTGTTACCTCTCTGGTTTTCTGGTTCAGTATTTGTTTTTAAGCACGAGTTTAGGGTAGATGCACATGGACTTGAACTCGTCAAGGATGAGTTTGAAGGCGTAGGGTATCTCTATGAAGTTTATCTCAGCGTTATCGCCGCATATCGGGCAGTAAGCGCGCTTCTTGAATTCGTCATAGACTGCGACCAGGCCGCACTCCTCGCAGACAGGTATCCTTGTCTTGTCAGAGTCAAAGCGCTCCTTGAGGAGCAGGGCAGCGCCATGTGCAACAAAGGTGTCCTTCTCCATCTCTCCAAGCCTTAAGCCGCCTTCCTTTGCACGCCCCTCTGTCGGCTGCCTTGTCAGTAGCTGCACAGGGCCGCGAGCCCTGGAGTGCAACTTGTTCGCAACCATGTGCTTGAGCTTCAGGTAATACATGTTGCCAATGAATATCCCGACCTTGAACTGCTCTCCACTCACGCCGTTGTACATTGTCTCGACACCATTATCCCTGAAGCCGAGGGCAAGCAGTTCTTGCCTTACGGCCTCTTCAGGCTCAGCGTCAAAGGCTGTGCCGTCAATATACCTTCCTGCAAGGGCTCCAACCTTGCCCCCAATCAGCTCGATGAGGTGTGCTATTGTCATTCTGGTAGGCACGCTGTGCGGGGAGAATATCAGGTCAGGCACTATCCCTGAGGCTGTGAAGGGCATATCAGCCTTAGGCACTATTAGGCCTACAACGCCCTTCTGTCCATGCCTGGAGGTGAACTTGTCGCCAATCTCCGGGCAGCGCTGGTCCCTAACCTTAACCTGTATGAGCTTGTTACCCTCGCCGTTCTCAGTGATTATAACAAGGTCGATAATCCCTGATTCGCCATGCCTCATGGCAACAGAGCTCTCACGCCTGCTCTCAGCTGCCAGGTTGTACTGTTCCATGCTGCTCAGGAATCTTGGGGGGCTTGTCTTGCCAATAACAACATCCCCCTCAGCTACCTTGGCCTCAGGAAAGATTATGCCATCACCCTCCAAGAAGCGGTAGTCGTGTTCGCTCTTGTAGCCCTTGACCTCCTTGTCCGGGATACATATCTCGTCAATTAGGCCTCCGGAGTAGCGTAGCTCCTCTGCTATCGCAGGCCTGTAGTAGGAGCTGCGTCCAAAGCCGAAGTCAATCGAGCCCTTATTCAGCACTGTTGCATCATCCATGTTATAGCCCCTGTAACTCATAACAGCTACAACGATGTTCTGGCCCGAGGGGTGTTTATCATAATTCGATAGCTTATGCATAATTGTTCTTACTATCGGCCTCTGAGGAGTGTAGATGAGGCTTACATCCATATCCATTCTCACCATGAAGTTTGCAGCATAAAAGCCGAGGGCTTGTTTCTGGTTCTTGGAGCCCGTGTTTACCTTCTGCGCCGCGCTGAAATTCGAATAGGGCACTAGCGATGTGCAGAGCCCGAACATGTCGAATGGAGCCATCTCGAGATGGGTGTGCTCTGGCGTGAGATATTCCTCTGAGAATGCGACAAGGGTGCTTTCCTCTTCTGCTGCATCAAGGTATTCAACAACCCCTGTGTTAACAAGCTCCTCCCAACTCACCTGCCCTTCCTCAACCTTCTTCATCACCCCTTCGCTGAACATAGGCCTGCCATCCCTAACTACGATGAGCGGCCTTCTCAGCCTGCCCTTGCCATTCTCTACATGGAGTTCATCCAGCTCTTCATCATAGTGCACATTTACGTTACTGCTTATAACCCCCTTTCTTCGCTCCTCCACAATCCTCGTTAAGAACTCCACAGGGTTGGTTATAGTGCCTACAAATCTGCCTGTAAGATAGACGTCTGTCATTTTTCCTACCTTGCAACTCCCTTCAGGCCCATGTTTTTGAGTATTCTCAGGAACTCTGCATCATCGCCGTCAGATGTGACTGCTGAGAGGAGTGCGAGGTTCTTTTTCAGGCCGATGTTTGTTCCCTCGGGAGTCTCTATGGGGCAGAGCCTTCCGAAGTGGGTGCTGTGAAGCGCCCTTGCCGCAAAGTTCTCCTGCGTTGAGGAGAGGGGGCTTACCACCCTCTGCAGGTGAGAGATTGTGTCGAGAAAGTTAAGGCGCTGGATGCGTTGGCTTATGCCCTTGCGCCTGCCCACCCAGTTGCCTGTTGCCATAGAGCTGTGAATCCTCGAGGTAAGGAGCTTCTCGCGTATTATCACCTTGATAGTTGGGAACTTTCCCCTCTTCACTATCCTCTGGAAGTTGTAGAGTAGATCGCCGATAAGTATCTTGATGTTGACTCTCATAAGGTCTGCGAGCAGGTCTCCGCTCAGCTTAAGCCTCTTGTTCATGTAGTGGTCCTTGTCATCAACCTCGCGTTCATCCCTTGATATTATTATGAACTTCTTCAAGTATTTGCATAGGTTATAGGCCTTCAGTATCCTCTCCTTCGGGCTTGTCCCCAGGTGCGGGAGGAGGTACTTATCCAGTATCTCGCTCATGCGCTCAATTCTTATTTCGTGAGTCTGAGTTATCCCTGCCTTTTTAGCCAGGGAGTCAATAGCGTCCTCCTCGTTTTTTATCTCTGCTGCGTTTATCAGGTTTACTATCATCTCCTCAAACTGCCTCTCCTTTGAAACAGAGTTCATTATGTCCTCGTCCTTGGTAAGGCCTAAGGCCTTGATAACTACGACAGCTGGTATGCGCTTAAGCCTTGTGAATGAGAGGGTGAATATCCCGTCCTTGAGGCGCTCGATTGTGTGGGGTATCTTATAAGAGCCGTGCTCAGAGAAGAGCTTGCCCACAAATCTGCTCGGCCCTATAGACTTGCGCTCCACAAGGAGGTGGTTTGAGGCGAGGTCCTCTACCTTCACAAGAACCTTCTCTGTACCATTTATTATGAAGTATCCGCCCGGATCATCGGGGTCTTCTCCTTTCTGTACAAGCTCTTCCCTACTGAGCTTGTGGAGGTGGCATGCCTTTGATTTCAACATTACGGGGATATTCCCTAGCTGGGTCTCAAATGACTCGCGCTGCACCCCGTTTATGTGCGCGCTAACAGTAACAAAGCATGGTGCTGAATAGTTTATCTTCCTCAGCCGCGCCTCTATCGGGAATATCTTCCGTTTTGAGCCATCAGCTTCTGTGATCTCTGGCTTGACAACCCTTACCTTATCAAACCTTATCTTGAACTCATCAACATTTGAGGGGATTATTGTGGGTTCTACCTCGCGGTTCTCGTCAATTATCTGTTGGAGCTCCCTATCAATGAAGTTGTTAAACGACTCAATGTCAGGCTCTATAAAGGACTGTTGGTTAAAGAAGCTTCTTATTATTGGTTCGTACGCCTTATGCACTCACAACCACCCTGTAGAATACATGCTTCCCAGCAGTCTGGCTCTTCCGCACAATCTTAATAACATCCCCTGGCTTGGGGTTAAGTCGCGCTATAGCAGGATCACTCTTAAGTATCTGCGGGAGCTGATAAACAGAAATGTTGTACTTCTTAAGCACATCAGCCTTCTTCTGTTCTGAGAGCTTTGTATGATTTGGGACAAGGACGTGTTGTGTTATATCGGATTTTTTCATACTTGACATCCTCAATCACGCTTGGTGAGGGGAATGGGCCGGACGGGAGTTTCGTTCCACCCTCAGAGCTGGATATTTCGAACCCGCGACAACCTGATTAAAAGTCTCACCCTTTATAAAGTCAGGTGCGCTAATTCCCAGGTAGTGAATCCATTCGACCAAAAATCTCCCTCCAGGCTGCGCCACCGGCCCAATTGAAGGCTACGCCCTGGCCGGGACTTTCAAAAACGTTTCTGCATGTCTATTTTCGCAAAATAAAGCAGTTAACGTGTTCTTTGAACCCGGGTCGAAGCCTCGACAGGGCTTCATGATAGGCCGAACTACACAACCAGGGCATTTCCTCTCAGCGTCCAGTCTCACCCTTCTTTTGCTATAGAATCATCTATACGAGCTCTATAGGTAAAAAGAAAGGACATCTGGGCATGCTGCGAGTGATATTTCACTATTTATAAATGTTTCTATTTACTCCCACTCGTGTTCAATTTGATATTTAGTTCACACTTTCTAATATTCAGCAAACTTCCTCTTTTCGGTGATGTATATGGAGAAATTAACCGAAAAGAAGAGAAAATGGATTATAAGCCAATTTAGAGCTGGTAGGAGTGCTACACAAATAGCGAAAATACTCAAGCCCGGTGTCACCAAAAACTTTTTATAATGAATGTCATGTTGTTCCGAGTCTATAATGATAGATATTATAAGGTCATTCATTCATAATATCCTCGGTGCCCTCTTCAAAAAGAAAAAAAGGCTTAAGCTTGGTCTCTACGGTCCTCCTAATGGAGGCAAGACAACCCTTGCGAACCGCATATGCCAGGACTGGCTTGGCGAGAACATGGGGCA
>PEYS01000165.1 GCA_002763335.1 Candidatus Woesearchaeota archaeon CG08_land_8_20_14_0_20_47_9
TAATAAGCAGTCTGTGATGAAAAAACCAGGGCTTATCTGGAGGTTTGCCATAGGTGTTGCAGTGCTCTCCTTCCTTATCTACAGGGTCGGCTTTACAAGGGTCCTGAAAACAATAGCCTCGGTTAACCCTCTATACCTGCTCTTCATCCCCATTGTATATGCTGTATCCTTCTCTATTGCCGCGCTGAACATACACCTGATGATCAGTGTTGTAAAAAAGCTGCCCTACAGGAGGGTTCTGCGTTATCAGCTCCTAAGCTGGTCTGCGGGGCTTTTCGGGCCTGGGAAGATAGGGGAGTTCAGCCTTGTTTACTTCCTTAGGAAGGAGGGCATAAGCCTCGGAAAAGGCATGGTGATTCCCCTGCTTGATAAGGTGATAACAGTTGCGGTTCTCGCTATCTTTGCAGGCTATGGATTCTTCATCTATTTTGGCATGGCAACTGCTGCAAGAATGCTGGCAATTATAGCCCTTGCCATAGTCGTGCTTGGCCTTGTGTTCATAACAGGGTTTGGCAGGGCTGTGATAAGAAGGCTGCTTGGCAGGCACGCCTCCCATTTCAAGGGCTTTTCAAAGACCCTCAGGCTTTTCCTTAGGGAGAGGCGTTCACTGCTCGCTCTCAACATGGTACTTACCGTGATAAAATACGTTGTGGCAATAAGCGCGATATTCCTCCTCTTCCTTGGTTTCGGGATAAAGGTAAACCTGCCTGCAATCATGTTTATTGACGCAGTAGCCACCATGCTCGCCCTCATCCCTGTAACTGTCTCGGGCCTTGGCTTTGCAGAATCAGCTGCTGTGCTCCTCTACTCAAATATGGGTGTTGACGCGGGGGCTGCTGCAGGGGTCTATCTAATACTAAATGCATTCAACTACCTTCTTGCTGTACTGCTCCTCAGCCTTGGTACAGGTGGAAGAGAACTAGATTAGATCCTCTGTTTCACCACCCTCTGTCTTGTGGTGTGTCTGTGTCCTGTAGACCCTTGCAAATGAGGGTGTGGCGACAATAAAGTCCTCACCAAAGCCGGCTATATCGCCGTCAACAGCATCAATTGTCTTCTTAAGCCTGTTAATTGCCCTTTTAAGCTCTATGATGTCCTTCTCCTTGAGGGGCTTTATGTTAAGTATCGCTACAGTAGTGCCCTCTCTAAGAGCGTCAAGCACAGGCTTAATCTCAGAGAAGTCAGTGATTGAGAATGGCCTTACAACAACCTTGCCCTTGATCTCACTTGGCTCAGTATCCAGCTCGACATACTCCTGATCAATATCACTTAGGAAGTCCTCGTCACCTGCCCCGAGCAGACCTGACACCCTTGATTTAAGCCTACTGAATAAGCCGCACATTTTAACATCCTCCTCACTAATACGAATTTACCGCCTCTATTAACAGTGTAGGAGAAGGTGGGTTACCAATATATAAATGTTTTGCTTGCCTTGTTTTCCTCGTGTTCTCCTATATTCTGAAACCCAGTAAACATTATAAATGCGTAAACCATAAAGTCTGGCATGCCTAAAAAGACATATCAGGCCTGTAGCCTGTGTAGTCTTGAGGTGCCTCTTAATAAACTTAAGCGCTATAATGACAACATATACTGCCCGAAGTGTTATCGGCTTGCAAAGAAGGGTGTTGCGCTGACAAAAGATGGAGTTCTACCGTATAGTGATAAGTGGCGTTATCCAGGGGGTTGGATTTAGACCATTTGTATACCGCGAGGCAGTTAAGAGGGGCATAACAGGCTTTGTGATGAACAAGGGCAGCAGGGTTGAGATTGTTGCTAGCAGGAGCTCAATCCTCGAAGCCTTTAAAAACCCGCCTCCGCTTGCCTATATATCCTCTGTGAGGGTGAGCAGGTTTAGCAGCGATGATGCATATGATGGCTTCTCAATAATTGAGAGCTCTGGCGAGGGCAACTCCTATGACTTTCCACCAGATTCCTACCTCTGTGAGGACTGCATTGCTGAGCTGCGCCATGGTTCAGACAGGAGGCATGGCTATTACTTCATCACCTGTACAAACTGTGGCCCAAGGTTCAGTATGATAAACAGCCTGCCCTATGACCGCCTGAATACGGCGATGTCGAAATTTGAGATGTGTGAGGAGTGCAGGTATGAATATGAAAACCCTGGTAGTAGGCGCTATCATGCCCAGACAATTGCCTGCAGGAACTGCGGCCCAAGACTGGTGTTTGTGGATAAAATAAATGGTCTGAGCATCATAAATGATCCTGAGAGGAATGATGCCCTAGCTGCTGCCTGTAAGAAGATTGCTGAGAGGCAGATTGTTGCTGTAAAGGGTGTTGGCGGCTTTCACCTCTGCTGCCTGGCAGATAAAGAGCCTGTCTCAATGTTGAGGGGCCTGAAAATGGGCAGGCTGCATAAGCCATTCGCAGTCATGGTCAGGGATCTTGATATGCTCTCAGGGATTGCAGACTACTCTGAAGAAGAGGCAGCCCTTCTTAAGAGCCCTGCTAGGCCGATTCTTGTTGTCAAGAAGAAAGAGCCTCGCGCAATGAAGTGGATTTCTGAGCTTGACTCCCTGGGTGTTATGCTCCCCTACACTGCCCTGCATTATCTGATGTTTGATTACCTTGATAAGCCCCTCATTATGACCTCTGCAAACCTGGCTGAGCACCCCCTCATAATTGAAGATGCTGAGCTTATTGGTATTGACTATGTCCTCACCCATGAAAGGGGTGTTGTCAACAGGTGCGATGACTCAGTAATAAAGGTCATAACCCCGCGTGATGAGGCCAGAGAGCAGGCAGTTGTTTTTCTCAGGCGCTCTCGTGGCTTTGTGCCTCTGCCTATTCGGATTGCTGGCAACAGCCCAAGCATTCTCGCGCTTGGCGGCGGTTTAAAGAACGCATTTGCTGTTATTAAGGATGGCCAGGCGTATTTATCGCAACACCTTGGAAGCACAGCCTACATTCAGGGCGGGGAATTCTTTGATTCAGCACTCAGAAGGATGATTAAGGCTGTCTGCTTTAAGCCGGAGCTGATAGCATGTGACGCCAACCCCGCATATTATACAAGCTCCCTTGCTGACAGGCTTGCATCAGAATTCCATGCCCCTGTTATGAGGATTCAGCATCATCATGCCCATGTAGCGGGTGTTGCTGCAGAGTACAGCCTCACAGATTATGTTGGCATCGCTGCTGACGGTGCCGGGCTGGGTGAGCAGGCAGTATGGGGTGGCGAGGTCTTTGATGTATCTGGCTGCTGCTTCAAAAGGGTTGGGCATCTTGAGCAGATGCCAATGATTGGTGGCGATGCTGCTGCCCTAAAGCCTAGGAGGATGCTGTACGGGATTCTATCAGGGTTTCTCAGCAATAAGGAATTGGCTGGTTTAAACAGGCAGCTCCCACTTTACACTGAGGCAGAGCTCAGGGTCTTTGATAAGCAGCTCAGCCAGGGTTTTAAC
>PEYS01000190.1 GCA_002763335.1 Candidatus Woesearchaeota archaeon CG08_land_8_20_14_0_20_47_9
AAAATCTGCGTTTCGAAGCGAGGGGCGTAAAGCCCCGACTTTTAAGTCGGGGATAGCCCCGAGCAGCAGATTTTCGTTACTCTACGTCAGAAAACTTTGAATACCAAGCCTAGCCATGAGCGAGGTGAGGTTATTTAAAGTTTTCAGAAGTATATGCGTAAACCTGATACTGAAAGACCCCTTCTTTCCGGCTACCCTGCCGGCAGTATTTAAATGCACCATATTTAAATACCGACTTTAAGCAGGAATTGCAGGTTATTTATAAATCTTATTGAGAAAAGCTTAAATATAACGTGTTCTCTATTAAGTGATACTGCTTAGTCTTTAATTAGTGGAGGATGAGGTAGATGGCTCAGAAGCAACAGGTAAGCGGGGATGAGGACAAGAGGTATGCAAGAGAGCTTATGGGGAAGACAGTTGTTAGTAAGACTGGTAAGCGCTTTGGCGAAGTGGGTGATATGATCTTTGAGGCAAAATCAGGTGAGCTTATTCACATGGTGCTTATTAATCCAACAGCCTACACCAGCAAGATGGAGCTTGAGAGGGATAAGGAGGGTAATATTCTTGTGCCATTCAGTTCTGTCATTGCAGTAGGTGACTTCATGGTTGTTGCTGAAGAAGATATAATCTGAATCTCTGAACAGCTTCGCTAGCGCTCAGCTGTTCAGAGATTCTGTGTCGGTAACGTCAATTCTGGCGGGGTCATGAGTCATTCAAGCTTTTCTATCCCGTACCACGCATACAGCAGCCTGTCCACTGCCCTTAGAATCTCCATGCCCCTTCCTGAGATGGTGATGCAATTTCCCTGGAGATAAAGACCTGCAGGCTCATCATCCTCCCTAATATATACCACTGCCTGCTCTGTGTTCGTGCAGTTTATTATGGGCCTGTTAGAGCATGCATCTGTTATGTTTATAGTGCAGGCTGCAACTGGCGTTATGTCAAGCCCCCTTGCCATGTTGAGGCTCAGCTCTGCAGCCCCAAGGGCGACATAAGTTAGAGTGGCTGTGTATGATGGGTCGAATGTTACGTAAACCTCGCTGCTTATAAAGCGATCATCTAAACCCCCGGTGATTGTTACATTCTCAACCTCATATGGGTTGAACCTCAGGAGAAGGTTGTATATATCGCCATCTCTCTGCCATTGGGTGTGCCACATGCCCCCACGCTTCTCAAAAATAAAATGGTTGTACTCTATAACATCACTGTTATTAGATGCACGGCGGCTCTGGATGTATCTGGAGGTTGTTACTGACACTATAACCAATAAAATTAGGAGTACGATGTAGGTGGTATAATCAGGCTTTTTGCCTTTTTGCTTCTTACCCTTTTTTTTAGCCATGCTAAAGCTTGGATGTTGAATGGTTTATGAATGTTACTGTTAGATTTGAGTAAAAACTTAATTACGTGCTTTTAGCTTTAATAGCTGTTTTTTAGCTTTACCCCACCCTGTCTTTGCAAAGGGCTCCCGCCCTGGCCGCCCCCGCCCATCGATACCACCAAAGACATAGCAGGCCAACTAGGAGTCATCTTGCACTCCAAAAACTCGGGTCTCAAGCCTTATCACTGGGTACATTAATCTTTTAAAATACCCCTTTGATGTAATCTTTAATATAACTAACTACTTCCTCTGGTTTATTAGCATTAAATGGTGCCTTTCCTCCCCAAGGTGCCCCCCCCTCCCCAAATATATCTTCAAGATTATCAACAACCTTTATAGCAGGACTGATCCCCAAGTCTTTGATCAGGTTGCTTATTTCATAGAGTCCATGAGGAGCTTGGGATGGTACTTCTTTTATCACCATCTGCTCCAAGCTGCTTATGAAGTCACGGATTTTTAAATAAGGTACTAACTCACTAGGTTCCACATCAGCAAAGTAGTCAACTCCCTCCATTTTGTTGCCTCCTCTAATCTTATTTTTCTCATGCCACTTGCCGATATGTCACCGTATAAATCACCTGTGAAGGCATCTTACAGAAGAAACTTCTAGAGGATAGTTGCATAAGTTTTTGTCAAGGGGTTATAGATATTACTTAAAATGTTACTCAATTTTCGCCTGAGTTTAAAGCTCCGCCCTTTAGGGCGAAAATTGAGTCTAAAAATTCGCCGTGTCAAAGCGAGGGGCGTAAAGCCCCGACTTTTAAGTCGGGGATAGCCCCGAGCAGGCGAATTTTTTTTACACTGAAACGTAACATTTATATAGTATTTGTTACACTCCACTGTAACATATGGAGATTGGAAAATTAAATGAATGGAATCCCTGGTGGGAAAATAAGGAACTTATAGAAGAATTAAGAGGACAAGCCAGGCCTACGTATAATCTGCTTGTAAATTCTGTTAATTTAAGAGAAGTCACTATAATAACAGGGGTGAGAAGATCCGGGAAAAGCACCTTAATGTATCAGATGGTTTATGACCTGCTTAAAAAGGGGTTGGATCCGAAACAGATTCTTTTTGTAAACCTAGAGGATGTAGCACTGGCAGATAACCCATTGGATGAGATATACAATAGCTATAGAGAAAATGTGAACCTGGACAAGAAAGCCTATATATTCCTTGATGAGATTCATAGAAGAGCTAGATGGGAGTCCTGGATAAGAAAAAAACACGACCTCAAGACAAAAGACAAATTTGTTATTTCAGGTTCATGCTCATATCTTCTGAAGAAAGAATACTCAGCCCTCTTGACTGGAAGAAATCTGATGTTTGAGATATTCCCTCTGAGTTATAAGGAATTTCTGTTATTTAAAGGAATTGGTATTAATGAAAACAACATAAAAAAAGGTATCTTACTTGATAAGACAAGGCTGGCAATCCTAAAAAACTTGAAAGAATACATAGTCCTCGGAGGTTTTCCTCAACTGATATTTACACAGGAAGAATATAAAACAAAGCTTCTTAAACAGTACTTTGACGACATCCTTTATAAAGACATTGTAGACAGATATGATCTTGATGTTCAGAAAGCAAAGGATCTTGCACTATTCTTGATTACAAACTTCACAAGCCTTATTTCACTAAGAAGCTTACGGAATACTCTGAAAATATCCTATGATACTGTCAAAGACTATGTATCTTATTATACTGAAGCGTTCCTGTTCTTTACACTTGACTATTTTTCCTATTCTCTTAACGAGCAGAAAACACGTCCTTCCAAGATTTATTGTATAGACAATGGGTTGAGAAACGCGGTTTCCTTTAAATTTTCCAAGGATGAAGGGAAGCTCGCTGAAAACCTTGTTTTCTTGGAACTCAAAAGGAGGGATTGCGATATTTATTATTGGAAGAATAAAGCTGAGGTTGACTTTATTATAAAAGATATTGATAAGCTTACTGCCATAAATGTCACATTCTCCTCTGAAATCAACAAAAGAGAGGTAAAATCACTTCTTGAATTCAAGGGATCATTTAAGAAGCAGGCAAAAAAACCAATTAAACTGATTACCATAACAAAAGATCTTGAAATAAGATCTGATGGAATTAGCTTTGTTCCCTTGTGGAAATGGTTGCTTTTGGCCCCTAGGCAGGGGATGGCCCAGAACAGCAGATTTCCGTTACATCTCCCCTTATGTTAAGGCTCTAATAAAAGAATTTAGAATGGCTGGAGCGTAGCGTAAGCTAGTCAAAATTCTCAGTAAAATTAATATACTACCTCGCCCAAAGAGTTTATAAATCATATTATAGAAGGCTTTTGGCTATTAGCTATTAGCTGTTAGCTAAACACCAATAAGATAACAATAACTGACATAAGAAAACCTTGAACCCAAGCCATGAGCAAAGCGAGGTGTTCAAGGTTTCCTATAAGAAGAGTGTGAAAATGGTATCTGGACGTTTAACGCTGCATGCTTTGGTTGTTCTGATTGTGTGCCTGATGATCTTCCCTGGCTTTGTGCATTCTGCAAACTGGGGTGGAAGCTGGGGGAATAAATGTTGTACCTGGGCAATGGATCATTGCAAGGAGTGTAGCCCTTATGAAGGCCATTATGATAGATGCTTATTCTATTACACGTGTGATCCAAACGGTAAGATTCATAAGATATACAGGAATAGGTGCAGAGTGGGTTGTTTTTTTAAAACAAAATGTTTTGGACTTTGTTGGGATGAATGGTACCATGACTGTGGTGCAATAAGCGAAGATATGAAGTACGGATTTGATAGGGGTTTGGTTGAGGACAAAGATGGGGATGGCTATGAGGTGCCAACCTCAACAGATATGAAAATGAAACCGCGTCAGTGTGACCCTGATGATTACAACCCTTGTGACCCTTGTGTTACTGAGAATGCAAGAGTGGCGTGTAAGGAGTTCTGCGATGGGGTAAATAAGATATGGAAAGATGGTAAATTAGTGGATGGTAAAGAGTGGTGCTCAGAGAATTCTGCAAGTGTGGAGAGCAAGTGCGGCTTTACACCAACTGCCCCTGCTGTACAGCCTCCTGTTGGAGGAACAGGCTTACCAGACCTTCCATGCTGTAAGAAGTGTAGAACCGCTAAAATAAAGGACGGCGAAGCACCTGATATCTCAGACTTAAAAACAGAGTGTCGTGATCTACCAAGCTGCGATGAACAAGGCCT
Source organism: Candidatus Woesearchaeota archaeon CG08_land_8_20_14_0_20_47_9 (assembly GCA_002763335.1). GTDB lineage: Archaea > Nanobdellota > Nanobdellia > Woesearchaeales > CG1-02-47-18 > CG1-02-47-18. The sequence goes on from PEYS01000190.1 coordinate 4,574, forward strand.
TAAGGAGGGGACAGAGTGTGCCTACAATAGTGTCTGCGGACCATACACAGGTGGGTGGGAAGGCAGTTTTAACGGTTATACCTATAACACGCCCTGGTCATTTTGTAATGTATGCAAGGAGTGTGTAAACAAGGGTACTGAGGCTGCACCTAATTATAAATGCGATTATTACGACGCAGATGCTGATAAGGGCTGGCTGGCTCCTGAGGGCTACGAAGGCCCCACCTGCCCAGAGGAAGGGGAAGATGGAGGCTCAGGCAATGCACTCTGCACATTCTGCCATGCAGGCCCATATTGCACGAGGAAAGGAAAAACCCATGAGCTTTGTGTGGCAGAGGGAGGATGCGTGAACCATTACGGCCAGTATGGTGATGATGAACAGTATGTTGGTGTCTGCGCGAGGTGCACAAAGTATGCTGATAAACCTGAGGTAGGTGGCCATGGCTTTGCAGTAATCGAGACCAACTTCTACTTCGGAGATGACGCCGAAGAATGCAACAATGACTGCACCTACTGCCTCAATGGCGAGTGCAAAGACGTGCCTAAGGGTAAGAGTACAATAGATGTAATCGGCTTTTCTGAGCACTGGGATGATGAGTGCCCTGACGGTGGAGTCTGTGATGCTGAAGGCGAGGCAGGCAAGTGCGTATCTGCTGATGACAGCGAAGACATCTGCACAGACGTCTTCAACGCAGACTGGACAGGAACTTATTGCTGCGGCGATGATATATACAACCCAGCTGATAAGAAGAATAAGGACAAGCCAAATGAGGGCCACGAGTATTACAATGACCCTGCTGCTGGTGCTACTGGCGGCTGCTGGGATGGAAATACTGTTCTTACAGGCGAGTTTATTCCCTCAAAGCTTCATGAATCTATGCTTACTGATGAGAGAAGGAATCAGGATGTTGTAAACTACAAGGGCCAGTTCCATGGATGTGCTGTAGAGAAATCACTGTACATTCCTGAGAATGATGAATCCCTTAAGCTAGTTGACTCATTCACTGAGCAGCCCCTTATCACAAACCACAAGTATTGCGAATACATGGTTGATAACCAGCTCTTCTGCTCCTACACAGAGGAATGGTTGCCGAGGGAAGGGAAGGACAGAAGCACGTTAAAGCAGATTGGCTGGCAGAACGAATCTGCACAGCAGGCAGAGTGCTGTGCTCCTGATGAATGCTGGTCAGGCTCAGAGTGCCTCCACAATCAGGCAAAGCTGCCAGATGAGGCATCTGTGCATAAACAATGGAGATGCATTGATGGCGAGTGGAGGAACTATGCTGAGCTGAAGTACAGTTGGGATCAAGCCTTGTGGGGCTTCTGCCCTAAAACAAGCCAGTGCCTTATCAATCCTGCTGGCAATGCTGATAACAACGATAAGCCAGAGGCGTATTTCTCTGACAAGCCGCCGCAGTGCATTGCTGACGGCACCTACATTCTTGACCACTTCTGCGACAATGGCAACTGGACAACAAGGTCAAGGGTTATTGCCCTGCAGCTTATAAGCCTTGCAGAGCAGCAGGGCGCATCAGACTACACAGTATTCTGCGACAGCTATCAGAGGGTGCTGAACAACTACCAGTACCTTGTAAAGGGAGTCTATGCTGAGGACTACCTCCAGGATAGGTGCACTATCAACAATGTGGATGTGCCCTGCGTCAACAACTTCTGTGTCGTAAAGTTCGGGAGCTCTGTTGTCTTCGGGGTCTCGCTTAATCAGGATATTGATGCAAGGCCTCACAGCTTCCTTGACATGCTCGGCCTAGAGTCATGCCCTGTAGGCAGGCTTGCACCCTGCGACAGCACATCAAGGGTGTGGTATGATCCTGAGCTGAGGCTGGTATTCCACTCTGACTCTGCAATAAGCCTGAAGCAGATTGGGCGTGAGCAGCTCAGGCAGGGCTTCCTGAGCAGGATATTTGCATGGATGCGCGACATGATAATGGATGTGCTCCGCATAGGCCCTGTAAGCGAGATAGGGGCTAGTGAGGACTACCAGTTCATAGACAAGACTAGGGGCTTCAGGTCATTATACATTGATAATGCTGGCAGCAGGAACATACAGGGCTTTACAGAGAACCTCTACGATGAATCATCACAAAGCCTTAAGGAGTACATGACTATACGCTACACAGGCTTCACAACTGACATCTGCAGCCTTGCAAATGCGAGGCGCCAGAACAGCTGCTACGAAGACATGGGGAGGCAGTATGTTGTTGCCTCAAGGCCTGAGGGGGCATCTAACGCTATGTTTGAGAGCTGGCTGGATGTAACCTCAAAGCTGAGGGTGGTTAGATAAAACCTGTTAAGATGAAACAAAGAAAGGGGCAGATTGCTGTATTTCTGATTATCGGGCTTTTACTCTTAGCTGTCATTGCTGCAGTTATCTACTCTGCTAGAAAGCAGCCTGTAGGGAGCAAGCATGACAGCGAGTTGTTAAAGCCCATAAAGAGTTACATAACATCCTGCCTTGAGAAGAACGCTGATGAGGCATTAAGCCTTGCAGGAAGCCAGGGAGGGGTTATATACAAGAGCCAGGGAGGCATAGTAAAGGACTATGAGCAGGCAACAACAGAGTCTATAGCATCTACATCATCTACAGCAAGGAGGGTGTCTGATGAGGGCGCATTCTACCTCACCTACAACAACCACATAGTGCCTTATGCAATAATGAGGCCGAGGTTTGATATAGGCACAATCTACTACGCAAGCACCCCCGATTACCCGTGGAAGACATTCCCATATACTGCATGCGCCCCTGCTGCCTGCGATCATAGTAAGGAGTCAATGAAGGCATACCTCGGCACAGTGTCCATGCCTCTGCTTAGAAAGTCTGAAGGAGTGCAGTCCATAGAGGCAGGGATTGAGGCCTATATTGAGGCTAAGATGCCTGAGTGCAACCTGGCGGTATTTAAAGAGAGGTTTGATTTTGAGGCGGGAACACCCAATGCAACTGTTGTTGTAGCCCAGAACGATATCTCGATACGCCTTAAGTGGCCCATTGATGTGAGGAGCAGGGATGGCAATGCCTATCACCTGGAGGATTTTAGTGCACAGTCAATGGTCAGGCTTAAGCGCCTATACGAGCTTGCAAAGTCAATAGCAAGGGCTGATACAGGCATAGCAGACTTTGATGTGAGAACTGTAGAGACAAGCGACAGCATTGGTGTTAAACTGGTGAGGGACCTATTCAAGGCAGGTGATGCAGCAAATGGCGATGACGTAATTGTGCTGACTGACAGGCTCTCTGTAATTGGCGGAAGGCCCTACAGCCTAGTTATCGCCCGCCAGAACAGGCCCCCTGCACTGCGCTACATAGATGCAAACCCGGAGGTAAATCTCTGGGGTATGATAACAAGGGATGCTGTAAACCCGAATATCAGGGGGAGTAAGCCACTAGCCTATGACCCTGATGAGGACGAGCTCACACTCTCCTTCATAGTGAACCCGGGCGGGCAAGCTGCCCTGATGCCTGAGGAGGGCATAAAGGCAGAGACACGCTTTATATATCAGGACAACATAATTGTCAGGGTTAAGGCTGATGACAGCTCGCTTGCTGATTATCAGGATGTGGCTGTGTATGTGAATATATAGTAGCATTTAAATATTAGAGGTCAATAAAAGGGTGCGTGTTTAGTTGCTGCAGGCTTGCAAAAAAAGAGCGTGTAAAGAGCGGTGTAAGATGGTAAGGAAGCTATTGGTGTTAGGGATTCTCCCGCTTATAACGCTTATAATCTTCTCATCATTTGTCTCTGCTGAGCGTGGCTGCTGCATAAACCCGAATGCAGATGTGAGGATCTGCACTGCTGAAAAGATTGACTCTGCTGATTGCTGTCCAAGTCCGCTAGAGGATTATGCGGGGTATTATTCTCAGACAGGCCCTATTGACCCATCTGACTGCCTTGTCAACTACTTCAGGGCTAACCTAGACTGCAGCATGGTTGACGAATGCAGGGTTGGGTGCTGCTGCCCTGATGCAGTGCTCTCCTACAAGGCTGCCTGCGTTCCTCCAAGACAGTTTGCTGAGATTACAGAGGATGTAGTTGATTGTCCTGACCTATGTGAGGGTCTAGGAGAGCCACCCCCTGGGGGGGAGTGCGACAAGAGACCTTCATCAGTTGAGGTTGTACCTACTAAGGGCGAGCGCGAGTTAAAAGTCACATGGGCAGATGAGTGCGGCGCAGACTCAGTTGATGTTTACAGATGCTCTGGCTATGGCTGTACTGACTTTGCCCAGCTCTCTACAACAGTTCTGCCAGGGTACACTGATACCTCAGTCTACTTTGATGATGGCGGGAACAGCGGCAAATACACCTACAGGATTGTTGCTCACTATGAAAATGATGAGGGGGAGTACGCAGCTACTGCAAGAGGCTCCCTAGGCAACCTGGAGTGCTGGAAGCGCTACGATGAGAGGAAGTTCTGCATATTTGAGTCATTCTATGCGCAGGAGCCTATAAAGTCTTACCTTGACGAGCAGGGCGTGGAGCAGGGCAGTGTAGAGCTTCACACAAGGTTTGCAGGCAACTTTAACCATGGGTTCCACTGCAACAGCATGAACCAGCTTGTTTTTGAAAAGGCGTGCGGTCCAGGTAAGATATGCGCTGTTTCAGGAAGTCAGGTGCAGTGCCTGGTTGAGAGTGACTGCAGTACAAGCAGGCCCTTTGGGCTGTACAGCGAGCTAACAGCTTGCGAGAGTGGTAATTACTGCTTTTACGATAAGTCGAAAACAACGGTTAATGAGTGCTATGACTGCATGCCTGAGATGAGCTGCTATGACTACAAGTCAGAGGGTGCATGCTCGGGAGATAACTGCAGGGTAGGCAACTGCGAGTGGAGAGCTACCAGTGAAGAGATTGGCGTGGGGGTTTGTGTTGACCTTGAGAAGGACAACTGCAGGTGGTGCACTGAGAAGGGGACAGCAGGAATGAATAATCTCGACGTATTTAACCTGATTTTTGATGCCTGCACAGAACAGAAGAGCAATGCCTTGTCAGTAGAGGGTTATACATGTGATGTTGACCTGAGCTGCGTATATGCCACCTGTATGGACTACGGTGATACAACCGCCTGTAACAAGAATGGATACATAGAGTTAGACGAAGATACTAATGAGATTACTGTAAAGAGCGATGACCATTGCGGCATAAATGTATGCAAGTGGTTTCACGCCCTTGGCTGTCACAAGGATGCTGATGGTGACCGCAGACCTGACTGCAGTGATGAAGCTACTGCTGATGCCTGCGAAGAGGACTACTTCCCCCCAGAAACAACCTTGTTTATACATTCCACAGCTCGTATTAACGATATTATGAGGATAATAATAACTGATAAGCAGAGCGTAGAGGATGCAAATGCAGATATTTCGCAGCTCCCGAATTCAGAGGATTACACCACATACATGTGCGCCTATCAGGACGAGGACCTGTGCGGCCCAGCAAAGGATTTTGACTTCTCAACCTCAGAGCGCGAGCTTGCAATCATCGACCTTATTGAACAGGAACTGCTCAGGGTAGGTGACAACACGCTCAGGTATTACACTGAGGATCCTGCTCAGAACCTTGAGGTTGTAAAGGTAAAGGACATAACCATTGCTGTGGATCACCCCCTGGTATTCATCTCCTCGCCCCGTGACGGTAAGGTTATTGGAGACACATCTGTTGAGGTAAAGGGGGTTGTTCAGGACATTGCTGAAATCACATCTGCAAGGATTATAGTTAACGGTGTTGAGAGCCCGCTCTCAGTCTCAGAGGGCAGCTTTTCAACTACTGTAACCCTAAACGAAGGTCTAAACACACTCTATGTTGAGGCTACGAATGAGTATGGCGAGGTTGGAAGGAGCTTCCCCTCAACAACAGTCATTGTTGACATGATTCCTCCTAATTATAGCTATATAGAACCACCGAATGGCTATGTCGGCCCTGGTGTTGCTATGATCAACGTCGCAGTGTATGATAAGGGTGGCGCAGGGGTTGACCTGGAGGCCTCGGAGATACTGCTATATAATGACCTGGGCAGCAGCATATCAGGGTCCTATGACTACAATTCTGAGAGCCAGAAGATCTACTTTGCCCTGGATTCAGTGCTAGCTGACGGCACATATCAAATAGTGATAAAATTAGTAGATACAGTAGGAAACGGTGCTGAGTACACGTCTGGGTTCTCAGTGAGGCAGGGGGTGCCCCTTATAGTTATAGACAGGCCCAGGAATGGCTACGCTACCTCTGATTCACATCTGTTGATAAAGGGGCATATTGATGATAGGTCAGTAGAGTCAGCCACATTGGTTTTTAATAGTGAGGAGGAAGAGATTGATGTTGCGAATGGAATCTTCACAGCTACAAAAACCATGGCTGAGGGAACTAACACCCTGCTTGTTAAGGCGGAAAATGAAATCGGTGAGGGAAGCTCAGGGCTTTTTACAGTTGAGCTCGACACTACCGCCCCAGACCCGCCAGTGATAACCTACCCTACGGATGGCGCATCATTTAACACCAACATCATCAGTGTTAAGGGCATAAGCGAGCCTGATGCAACGCTCGAGTTGTTTATCAATGAGGTCTCGCAGGGCAGATTCACTGCAAATAATGCAGGCTCCTTCACGTACTACAATGCTCAATTATACCTTGGAAGCAATACTATTTACGTAAAGGCGTATGATGCTACAGGTAATAGCGCTGATTCAGTAGCAGTCACAGTTACCCTGAACACAGATCATCCTGTTGTTGTAATAACCGCTCCGAAGCAGAACAGCTATCATAGGGAGGGGATACTAGTTAAAGGCATTGCTGAGGATTCTGATGAAGGGATAGATTCAGTTAGCATTTACGTGAACGGGCAGACCAACCCTGTCCTGGAGCAAGTTGTGGTAAGCAATTCTGAATTTAGCTATTCAATCCCAGGCCATATGCTCCAGGAGGAGAACGAGATATATGCCTCTGCAACAGACAGCGCAGGCAATATCGGCAAGAGTAGCGAGGTAACAGCCTACCTTGATGATGAGGCGCCTTACGCCCTTGTAGACCCTGCTGACGGGGCTGTTAGGCGTGAGGTGGACATTGTAACTGCTAGCATTGATGATCATGGTGTGGGTGGAGATATAGAGAAATCAACACTTGCCTTGTTTAAGGGTGATGTTGAGGTTTCTGGAGAGGTTTATAACAATGATAACACCCTGTTTTTTACGCCTGAGTCAGAGCTCGGTGATGGAGGGTATGAGGTGCGTGTTACTGCCATCGACCTCCTCGATAATGAGAAGCAATGGGTATCCCACTTCACCCTGGATCAGAAGGCCCCTCTCATTACCATAGACTTCCCGCCCAACGGCTTAAGGACCGGGGCCAGCGAGATAACTGTTAGGGGTCGTGTTGATGATACCAGCATAGATGGTGTTGAGGTAGTGGTGAATGATGTAAGCGAGGAGGTAACCACAGACCTAGGCAGATTTGAGCTGCAGACAGAGCTTGTTACAGGGGATAACAAGATCTTAGCCAGGGCAACTGACAGCCTGGGTAATGAGGGGGGTTCAGGTATAGTACATGCATTCCTTGACAGAGAAGGGCCTGTTGCCACCATAACAATAGAGTAATCAAATAGAATGATGGTTTATGATGAAGGATAAAGGCGCGATGAATGAATGGGTTAGGCTTGGTTTAGTGTTCCTAATCATTGTGGCGTTTTCAGCCTCTCTATGCTCTGCAACAACAGTTAAAAAGCGCGACCCAGTAATAAGGCTTGATTATGGAGAGCCTGTTTCTATACCAGAAGGCGCAGCGAACCTTACTTTAGGAGGTAATCTTATACCAATCTCACTTATATCAAAAGAAGACGACAGAATATTCAGGTACAAACCTGATTCACTCCTTGAGGACGGCGACTATCTTTTTACAGTGACTGCAACAGACCGTTACGGCAACAACAACACCCAGACAAAGGAATTTACAGTGCTAGTGCCAGAGCTTGATATTGTGATTATAAAACCAAAGCTTGGCTTTACCTCAGAGAGGGAGTTTGACCTTGAGATATCAACAGACCGGCAGGCAAGCTGCAAGTACAGTTTTGATCCCTCGCTGCCATTTGATAGTCCGGCGCAGGTAGAGCTTGTAACAGATGATGGTCTTTTGCATTCAAGGCCTGATTTCAATAACCTTGGCGAGGTTTATGTAAAGTGCATGGATGTCTATGAGGAGATTACATCAAGATCCTTCGCCATAACATTTGATGACACCGCCCCTTCAATAACTGTCTCAGCAGCAGATGTAAGCACGCTGCCTCTTGAGACAGTGCTTGTTGCAGAGGCGAGTGAGCCCGTCATATGCCGCTATTCAAAGAACCCTGAGCTTGACTACAGGTTTATGGAGGGCAAGTTTGATGGCTACAGGCGCTTTGACATCACTGCGTACAAGGAGCATAATGAGCGGCTTCTTGTTCCGCCTGAGATTGCTGACCACTCCATAAACACCTTCTACGTCATATGCGAGGACAGGGGAGGCCTGTACTCTTCTCGAGCCAGTGTCAGCTTTAATGTCGATTCAACAGCGATCCCTACAGCCACGCTTAACAAGCCTAAGGGCTTTGTTGAGAGCCCTGTTGAGTTTGACATAACCACAAACAAGCCTGCAAGATGCCTTGTGTCAATGGGGGCTGCTATGAGTGGGCCGACACAGCTTGACAGCGGGTTTTCAATGCGCCATACAGCCTCTATAGAGCTAGGGCACGGGGCGTATACCTACTATGGGCAGTGCACATTCCAGAGCGAGGGCCAGCAGGACGTCTTCCCCATACCCTTCGTAATAGATACCACGCCTCCAAGCAGGGTTGTGCTTAATGACTCCAATCCAAAAGCCCAGGATCCTGAGGTAACGTATGACGGGACAAAGCTCTTCTGCAGGTTCTATGCAGATGATCCTGAGTCAGGCATTGACATCTACCAGTATTCAATACACGATTCAAATGGCAGCAAGCTTCTCGGTAATACAACAGTAGCAGATGACAGCGAGTGGGTTACTGGGCTGAAGCTGGCAGAGGGTCATAAGTACTACTTCAAGGCAAGGGCGAGGAACAGGGCAGGCCTCTGGGGAGAAGAAGGCATTAGCGATGGCATAACAGTACGGCCTGAGCTTGTGCCGAGTGCCTGCAGCAACACCCTTAAGGATGGGGATGAGACTGATGTTGACTGCGGAGGCAAATGCTCTGGCTGCGATGCTGGGCGCTCCTGTAAGGAGAACACTGACTGCATAAGCGGTTATTGCGAAGACAGCATCTGCAAGGAGCCAAGCTGCAGTGACGGGGTTAAGAACCAGGATGAGACAGACTCTGATTGCGGCGGCAAATGCTCTGAATGCGGGGAAGGCAAGTCCTGCGAGACAGATGATGACTGCCAGCAGGGCCTGAGCTGCTCCTCGTATGAATGCAAGCGCGAAAACAAGTGCGAGAATGGCAGATGGGATGAGGAGGTTGAATCTGACATTGACTGCGGAGGCCTGTGCGCTGAGGAGGGCAAGCCCTGTGAGCTGGACATGATGTGCCTTAAAGACACTGACTGCGCATCAGGCAACTGCGATGACGGCATCTGCAAGGAGGGTGACAGGGATAAGGATGGGATCCTTGACATTGAGGACAACTGTCCTGGAATCAGTAACCCTGAGCAGGCTGACCTGGATAGTGATGGAAGGGGTGATGCCTGCGATGATGACGCAGATGGTGACGGCATGGATGATGTCTGGGAGACTGAACATGGCCTTGACCCGGGCCTTAATGACTCCCATGACGATAAGGATGGTGATGGCCTGACAAACATCGAGGAGTTTGACCTGGGCACAGACCCGGGCATCAAGGATACTGATGGCGACGGGTACAATGACAGGCGCGAGGTTGATGCAGGCACTGATCCCTTAGACCCTGAGGATAAGCCGAGCTCAGGTGTATGGTCAATACTCAAATGGGTCCTCATAATTATCATCGTTGTAATACTTATAATGTTCGGGCTTCAGTACTATGAGGCGTCTAAGAAGAAGCGCCCAGGGCTGATAGCCCCGCCAGCAAGGCCAGCAAGCAAAACAGCAGGCACAGCGGGTGCAGGAGGCGCACTGCCCCTAAGAATGCCTGGAATGCCTGAGCCTGCAATGCCTCCTGGCAAACCTGCACCTGCTCAGGGGGCAGAGAATGAGAAGCTCAGGCTGCTCTATAAGAGGATGCGTGATAAGAAGATGCAGCAGAAACGCTTTGAGCGTGAGAAGCTCTTTGATGTCTTCAGCTCCGGAGAAACAATGCCCCTTAAGAAGGGTGCTGCAGGGCCTGAGAAGGCTGAGAAGGATAGGCTAGATAGGCTAATGCCTGAGCCTGAAAAGACCCCGGTAACACTGCTCTCAGCAGAGGTTAAGAGCCCTGAGGAAAAAGGGGGTGAAAAAGGGGGTGAGAAGCAGTTAGGTAAGCCAGGCATGCAGGGGCAGGGGAGACAGGGGAAGAAGGCTGCCTCTGCATCAAAGACTCAGCCATCAAAAACAATGGCCAGAACCAAGGTCTCTGCAGGGAGCAGGGCATCTAGGGCATCATCAAGGGGGCCTATACCTATTATACAACACGGGCCTGCTGAAAAGCCTGAAAAACAGGAGCGAGGCAAGCAAGGCGATGATGTCTTCAGCAGGCTTAAGGCTGCTGCAGGACCTGCTGACAGGACTGTGTTTAAGAAGCTCAAGTCAGTCGCTACTAAGCCCTCTGCCAGACCCAACCAGAGAGCAGGGAAGAATGCTGATGCAAAGGATAAACAGGCCAAAGGGAAGTAACAAAAATTCGCCTGCTCTGGGCTATCCCCAACTTAATTTACGCCCCTCGCTCCTGCACGGCGAATTTTTGAACGTCAAAAGCTCGCCTTCCGAGCGAGCTTTTGACTCT
>PEYS01000052.1:0-838 GCA_002763335.1 Candidatus Woesearchaeota archaeon CG08_land_8_20_14_0_20_47_9
GACTGCATTAAAAGTTCTCGCCCTGAAGCACGAGCTACCCACGAACTTTTAAGTATTCAAAGAGTCGGAAAAAGGGGGGCAGTTGATGTCCAGTTCAACTGGATTTTTGTGCTTGTTGCTGGCGCTGTAATCCTGCTCTTCTTTGGTTCGCTGATCTACAAGCTCAGGAGTTCTTCAGAGCAGACCACTGCTGTGGAGGTTGTAAGCAGTCTAGACACCCTGCTTACCAGCGCAAGGGTTTCAGCAGGCACAATCCAGAACACAAGCCTTGGCAGCATCACAGTAGGCTTTGAGTGCAACGCCTACACTGCCCTGGGCTCAAGCCAGGGCATAAGGCATGCCATCTTCGCCCCTAAAAGCCTCTCAGGGCAGGCACTGTTATGGGCTGAGCAATGGCAATTCCCATTTCACGTGACAAACTTCCTATACATCTCGTCAAATGGGCTGCGCAGCATACTGGTCTTCTCAGAGAAGGACAGCCTTTTTAACAGCCTTGTCTCAGAGCTCCCTGACGCATTAAACCTTGACATATTCCCAGAGGAGAGGATGCGAGACATACGCGACCATAAGGAGCTTGCTGTAAGGCTTATCTTTCTGGGTGTTGAGCCATCACTACCTCAAAGCTTGAGGGGCAGGAAGGACAGCTCTGTCAGCGCTGTAAGGATCACTCCACAGCAGGGAGAAGGCTTTGGCAGGGTCACCTACTACAGAAAGGAGGGTGCAGGCCTCAAGATGCATATAAGCCTTTATTACATTGATCTGCCTTCACTTGTTGCAGCCCTGATATCTGACCCTGATGTTTATGAATGCTCAATGCAGCGCGCATTTGAGAGCCTTA
>PEYS01000052.1:941-3529 GCA_002763335.1 Candidatus Woesearchaeota archaeon CG08_land_8_20_14_0_20_47_9
GCTTGCAGGCTTTTCAAGCGGTGTTGATAAGCTGGATGAGGCCAAGATAAGAGAACTGATAGGGCATTTAAAGGCTATTGAGCTTGAGAATGAGGCTGCGCAGGCAGACTCATGCCCATTACTTTACTAGAGGGCGATGTTGGGGTTTTCCGACAAGAAAGGATGAGAGGATGATGAAAGCCGGCATTGTTTCGGACAAGCGTGCTCAGGAGAGGATGCTTGAGACTGTTATGATCCTAGTGGTGTTCTTCTTCATGCTCGGCATAGGCCTTGTGATGTATGCCCGCTTCAGGCTGAGCTCCTCAATGCAGTTGAGGGAGGAGGTGCTGAATGAGAAGGCTGTGCGCATCTCCCAGACAGCCTTTCTGCCTGAGCTCGAGTGCTCGTCCTACAATGCTGAGGACTGCATTGACACCCTGAAGATGACTGCATTTGAGGGAATGCTCGCATCGCACCCAGGCTATGTGAACACATACTACTTTGACTACTTTTTTTACAGCAACATAACTGTGCAGTCAGTATACATGCAGGGCCTGCAGGGCTCAGATAAGCGCTCCTGGATTATCTATCAGCGGACCCCTGAGAGGTGGTCATCAAGGACATCTATAAGAGTGCCTATTGCGCTCTACGACCCTGTGCAGAAAACAAGTGGTTTCGGAGTGATGCGTGTTGAGGTCTACGACTAAAAATGGGCAGGTTGAGATTATCGGCTTAGTGGTCATTGTGATGGTGCTTATTGTCGCAGGCTACTTTGGAATTCGCCTCATGATCTCAAGCCCTAGACAGAGGAATGAGTATGCCAACATTCAGCTTGCAACCAATTTTGTGAACGCCCTCCTCAGAACCTCCACAGACTGCAAAGCAACAGTTGGAGAGCTATTCTCAGACTGCGCCTCCTTTGAGGACATACACTGCGATGGCAAGTCCTCATGCGAGAAGGCAGAGGAGGTGAGCAGGGAGATACTCGCAAGCACGCTTAGAGAGTGGGACAAGGGCTACAGCTTCATAGTCGAGACCGCAGGCAGGGAGAGGGTTATTGACCAGAACATGCCATGCGATGAGAACGCAATGCCAGGCGTATTCCCCCTCTCAACAAGAAGTGGCAAAAGCCTTGTGGTTAAGCTGGTGGTGTGCGATTAGACACCCATATAATGCACGACCTGGCACACAATCCCCACAATAAAAACAGCTATCAGCAGAAGGCCCACTATTCTCGGATGGTTAATTATGTACTCTGGAGTTCTATCACCCCTACTCTTTGCCCTCCAGTGCATAAGCACAATAAGTATGCCGTCCAGGCCTATTGCAAGTGCCCCTACAGAGCTGAGGATGAGTATGAAGTTGTTTATGCCCGCGAGGAATAGGATTATCGGCACTACGCATGTGAGGAGCCATGCAGGCAGGCTGCTTATACCGTAATCATACTGGAACATCTCCTTAAGCGCAAGCCCTAGGGCTAGGAAGGATGTTGCCATTGCTGCGGTTGCAAAGAGGTTTCCGAGTATTAGGGTGCCCATGCCAAGGCTGCCGAGGGCGACTGTCGCAACCTCTGTTGTGCCCTCACCGCTTATGCCAACCACGAGTAGTGAGAAGAGAAGGTATATGATCATGCACGGAAGCATGCCGAGGATGATTGCCTTCTTGAGCAGGGCCTTGTTCTCCTCAAGCTCCTCCCTCATCTCTGGAATGGCTGCAAAGCCTGTGTAGGCAAAGAGTATCACTCCGTAAGGCAGGAGCAGCCTGCCAAGCCCTGCAGACCTGCTGACAAGGTGAGCTGTGTTAAGCCTCCCTGAAAAGAATATCGCTGCGCATATAATGAGGAATATGCCTGTTTTAATTGAGGTTATCAGGAGCTCTGACTCCTCAACTGTTCTTAAGCCAAGGAATATGAGCAGGGCCATTATGCAGAAGAAGCCTATGCTGATGTGCACGCCTGGCAGTCCGGTTATTGCGTTGAGGGCAGCCCCGACACCAACAGTGTAGGCTGTCAGGGCCCCGTATATGCTTATAATCATGGATGCTGCCATCAGGAACTTCCCCGCCCTGCCAAGGTAGATGTTGGCATAGCCAGTCAGCTGGTGTCTAGAACTAGTCCTCAGCACAACCTCCCCCATGTAGAGGCTGAGTACAAGCACGGCTATTCCGAGGATTATGATCTCAACTGCCCCTGTAAGGCCGCCAGCCCTGTATATTGCGTACGGCAGCCCTATGACCCCTGCGCCTATAACGCATCCCATAAGGGTTGCGATTGCCTCAAGCAGAGCCCATTGCATGGAGTGATAATTTTTAAAGGGATTTATATAGTTTACGAGAGAAAACCTTGAATACACTCGGCTTCCTAGCTCAGTCAAAATCTCGCCCGCACAGAACAAGCGGGGGGCATGCTCGATTGCCTTGCTCGGCGGGCGAGATTTTGATGACGTCGAATTCTTCCAAGAATGCTTCAGTAAGCTGTCAGAGTTTTGGTTCGCTTGTCGCCTTCTTCGTCAAAAGCTTGCCCAGCAGGCAAGCTTTTGACTCTTACCGAAGGTAAAAAAAATTCGCCTGCTCGGGGCTATCCCCGACTTAAAAGTCGGGGCTTTACGCCC
>PEYS01000002.1 GCA_002763335.1 Candidatus Woesearchaeota archaeon CG08_land_8_20_14_0_20_47_9
ACTACTCTCCTTAATGCAGAGCATGAGACATCTCCTTCTTCCCATTGGTCGCCAGCGATTCTTGAGGCTCCGTCAGCATACATCTTCAGGAGCTCTGCAAGTGCGCAGATACGTTCACAACTCCTGGTGTTCATCTTATGGGGCATTGCACTGCTACCTACTTGACCAGGCTTAAAGCCCTCAGTCAGGAGCTCATAACCGCACATAAGCCTCATTGTCTTTGCAAAGCCCTCGCAGGCAGATGCAAGGAGTGAGAGCATTGAGACAAGCTTGTAATCAAGTGATCTTGGGTAGACCTGGCCTGTTGATGCAAGGCATCTTGAGAAGCCTAGCGAAGTGGCTATGATCTGGTTCAGCTCCTCGACATTTGCCCTGGTTCCAAGAAGCTCAAGCATATCACTCTGAGTGCCGACTGCCCCGTTAACACCCCTAAGAGGGTAATTATTTATAAAGGCCTCAAAATCGTGGAGGTGGATTAATAATTCCTCTGCCCACATTGAAAAGCGCCTGCCTAGCAAGGTGGGCTGCGCAGGCTGATGATGTGTGCGGGCAGTAAGCACAATTTGCTTGTATTCCTTTGATTTATCAACAAGATGACGGAGTACTGACAAGTACTTCCCAAATATAATCCTGGCAGCCTGCTTGAGCTGCATCTGTTCAACATTATCAGTAAGATCCCTGCTAGTCATACCGAGGTGTATGTACTCCCCAGCCCCAGCTGCCCTGACAAATGCCTCAATCCTTGCCTTGACATCATGCCTTGTCTTCTTCTCAATCTCCTTTATAAGCTCAAGGTCAATCCTGCTCTTTGCAGCAACGTACTTCTCAATATCCTCAGCAGGAATCTCCATCCCGATCCTCCTCTGAGCCTTCATAATCTCGATCCAGAGGCTGCGCTCAGCAAGGGCAATGTTCTCCTCTGAGAAAATGCTGTTTATCTCCTCTGTTGCGTAGCGCTCTGAGAGTATGTTCGGGTTTGGCATGGGTAGATATTGAATGGAAGCAGATATTTTTAATGTTTTCCATGCTGGGGGCTTAGTTACGGCATTACAAGATAAAAAGCCTTGGCAGGTAAGGTATAAGTTTACAGCTAGCTGACCAGTGTAGGCTTACGCTTATAATAAAATGCTACTACTCTGCAAAAACTATATAAGTGAGCCTTACCTTTCTAGATTTCAGAGATCTCAGTTAGACTGGGATTATATTCTTTTTAAAATGAATTGGGGGTATTTAATGACTAAAACAATAGGTATGATCGGAGGGGGACAACTATGCAGGATGTTGGGGGAGGCAGTAGAGGAGAAGAGACTACCGTTCAAACTAATTGCACTTGACCCGACACCAAAATGCCCTGGCTACCCATATCTAACCAAACAATTTGTGGGGGATTTTAAGGAAGAGGATAAAATAAGGGAATTAGCCAAGCAATCAGACATTATCACATACGAGATCGAGCTTGGCAATGTAGAAATCCTGGAAGAGATTGAAAGGAGCGGAAAGCCCGTGCACCCCTCGCCAGAGACCCTGCGCATCATTCAGGACAAATTAAGGCAGGCTGCGTTTCTTGAATCAAAGGGAATTCCGATCCCCAGGTTCATAGGCGTGAATAATAAGAGAGAATTGTTAGGTGCTATTAAGGAGCTTGGGCTGCCAGCAATGTTGAAAGCCACGAAAGATTCCTATGATGGCAGGGGAATCTTCCTCCTGCAATCGAGAGACCAGGTTGATAAGGCCCTATCCATATTTGCAGGCAGAGGCCTGATGCTTCAGGAGTTTATTGACTTTGCATGCGAGGTCTCAGTAATCGCAGCTCGAAGCACAAACGGGGAGATCAAGACATACCCGGTGGGGGAGAACATTCACTGGGAGAGCATACTTCTTATCACACTTGTGCCTGCTAGGATCAACCCTAGTACAGCAAAAAGGGCCAGGGAGATTGCTGCTCGTACTCTAGATGTTCTTAAAGGGGCAGGGGTCTTTGGCATCGAGATGTTTGTGCGCAGGAACGGAGATGTGCTGATAAACGAAATAGCCCCCAGGGTTCATAACTCAGGGCACTACACAATAGAGGCGTGCAAGACATCACAGTTTGAACAGCATTTGAGAGCTATTTCAGGAATGCCCCTGGGAGAGACTGATCTGATCTGCAAGAGAGCTGTTATGCGCAACATACTTGGAGACACTGGAGAGTACAAAGGCCCATATGAGATTGCTGGGGCAGAGGATCTCGAGGGCATAGCTGGTGTAAGCCTCCACATGTATGGAAAAAAAGAGGTTCGCCAGAAGAGAAAGATGGGGCACTTCACCTTGATAGATAACTCAGGAGAAAAAACTGCTGAGGAGCTAATAGATGAGGTAAACAAGTTACGGGACATTATAAAACTAAAGCCGGTGGTGGAAATGGAAAAGCCAAGAATTGAGATCAGGACTGGTAGCGACTCTGACATTCCGAGGATAGCTAAGGCTTATAAGTTCTTAGATTCCCTGGGTATTCCGTATGCAGCGAAGATCCTCTCAGCACACCGCACACCCCAGAGAATGGCAGAGGAAGCCAGAAACCTGCATGCTGATGGCTTCAGGGTTAGCATTGCTGCAGCAGGAGGCTCTGCTCATCTGCCTGGGATGACAGCCTCTGAGACACTAGTGCCAGTGGTTGGGCTTCCAGTAAAGACAAGCACATTAGAAGGCCAGGAGTCGCTCTACTCAATTATCCAGATGCCGGATGGCATACCTGTAGGCACTGTCGGCATTGGGCAGGCAGAGAGCGCAGCAATCCTGGCAGCCCAGATAGCTTATCTTGATAATGCTGAGATCAGGAACAAGATAAGAAGGCAGCGGGGCTTAGAAGAATTAGAGATGGGTGCGGTCAGCAACACAGCTCTTGTCGGGGTCATAAAGCCCAAGGGTGTTAGGCTCCCTGATGATAAGTACAAAGAGCTCCTTGAGCTTGTAAAATCTCTCGGCATTGAGGTTGAGGAACTTGAGGTATCTACAGGTGATCCTGAAGCAATTAAGTCAGCTTCAAGGAAGATAGAGGAGATGGGGGGGAAGGCCATCATCACATTTGCCGTTTCTGATGATAAGGCATCTACAACACAGCTCCCGGGCTTAGTCTCAGAAAACACTGACCTGCCAACTATTGGCTTACCAATCTCAGATGGGTTTGCAGGTGTTAAGTCTCGTGAGGAAGGTGATATATTCAAGAAGGTTCTATACAACCTCTCAGCCAATGAAAGCGGGTACTCAGTTGCAGGCATGGGCATTAACAGGTATAAGAATGCTGCCTTGTATGCAGCTCAAATCTGCGGCCTTTACGACCCTGCGGTATTTGAGAGACTCAAGGATCACAGGATAGAGCTCTCAAGCAGCGTTATTAAGAAGGACTCGCTGCTAAGAAAGGAAGGTGTAACAAGCTTTTTAAAGGATAATGCTGGGAAAACCAAGGCATTTACCGTAATTGATGAGATAAAGGCAAACCTGAACAATGCTCTAAAGGAAACAGACCTTAACATTGGCAAGAGCAGGTTTGAAGGTAAGGTTCGAGACAATTACATATTTGATGATAAGCGCATTATTGTAACAACAGACAGGATAAGCTGCTTTGAC
>PEYS01000215.1 GCA_002763335.1 Candidatus Woesearchaeota archaeon CG08_land_8_20_14_0_20_47_9
GACCATAGCGGTTGAGGCCAGCCAGAACCTCTACATGTCTGAGAAGAACATCTACGTCACATACACAGAGAGCGTAAACGAGTACGACCTTCAGAGGGAGATCATGAAGGAGCTCTTAGACAGCCAGATAATAGACTCTGACAGGGCAGTCATAGAGAAGATCAAGGCAGCAGACAATGACATCCTCTCACAATACGAGAAGGAGGAGAAGATCATGCAGATATACTTCTCATACCTGAATTACATGGATTCTGAGGAGCGGGGAGGTCTTGAGGACAAGGCAGAGGAGCTTCTTAAAAAGAGACTGGAGGAGTACGAGCACCTCGAGTTCACAGTGATCAACAAGCTGTCAGTTGAGGATGGCTCCGTAGAGGTAGGCGGGAATGGCAAGGTGCCTGGCCAGATCATAAACCAGTTCTCGCTAGATGAGAATGATGATGTTCTGAGAATTGCAACAACAATAAGCGCGAGATGGTCTCGCTTCAGCAAGGAGCGCACAGAATCAGTAAACAGCATCTACGCCCTTGACAGCAGCATGAAGGTGATTGGAGAGCTGAGCGGGCTTGCAGAGGGAGAGAGCATCTACTCAACACGCTTCATAGGAGATAAGCTGTACATGGTGACCTTCAGGCAGGTTGACCCCTTCTTCGTAATAGACCTCTCAGACCCGAGAGCCATAAAAGAGCTTGGGCAGCTGAAGATACCCGGCTTCTCAAGATACCTGCACCCATACGATGACCACACAATCATCGGCATAGGACAGGATGCTGCAGAGACTGGACGCACCAAGGGGCTTAAGATATCGCTCTTTGACGTCAGCGACTTTGAAAACCCAAGGGAGATTGCAAAATTCGTAACAGGGGAGAGGTACGCCCAATCAACTGCCCTCTACGAGCACAAGGCATTCCTCTTCTCAAGGGAGAAGGATCTCATGGTGATCCCAGCGTACAGCTATGAATACAGGGATGGAAGCAGAGAGGGCTATAACGGGGCATTTGTGTTCAAGATAACAAGGGATGAGATAAGGCTGAGGGGCCTGATTGACCACTCAAAAGATGAAGTGCGTTACGGGCCAGCAGTGGAGAGAAGCCTATACATTGAGGAGCTCCTCTACACAAAATCTATGAGCCTAGTCAGGATAAACAGGATCTCTGACCTAGGTTCGGTCAAGAACATAAGCCTGGAGAGCAAGGGAATAGGGATACCGGTGTACTGAATAGAGGGCTTTGGAGCGATAAGGCTTTGATTGACAGATAGTACCAGATTTACGCCCATAGCACAAAATAAATCGCAACATTTAAATACTAGTTGTGTCTTACATACATTCCGTTGATCTTAAGGCAACGAAATTGCTTTTTATGGCAATCAAATTCATGTGACGTTAACAACGGAGGTGAAAAAAATGGTCTGGGATGATTTTTGGTCTCCCTTTGAGGAGATGGGGAGAATGATGGACGAGCTTAGACTCTTCTGGGAGGTGCCATTTGAAGGGAGGCATGGCAGAAGTCTTATTGCTGGCCCAAGAAGTGACAAAGAACTTGCAACAAGGGATATGAGAACCCCCCTTGTAGATGTCTGGGAGAATGAGAAGGAGGTTATAGCCACATTTGAGCTTCCAGGTGTTGACAAGAAGGACATTGACGTCAATATAACAGATGAATCTGTTGAGGTCAAGGTTGAGAAGAGGACAGAGCAGAAGGAGGAGAAGAAGGGCGTGCAGAGGATTGAGAGGAGCTACACAGGCTTCTACAGGCGAGTGCCATTACCGAGCCATGTTAAGGCTGACGAGGTCAAGGCAACATACAACAACGGGGTGCTTGAGCTTAGAATGCCTAAGAAGGAGTCTGGTTCAAAGGTAAAGAAGATCGAGATAAGATGAACAGCAATAACAATGCCAAAGCGAGTGACGCATCAGTAACCCTAACTGTAGCTGAGGCAATCCAGATGGATGTCGGCAGGGGCATTGCCAGGATAGGCTCAGGGTACATGAAGAAGCTCGGTGTAAGTGCAGGTGACGCTGTATCTTGAGGAGCTTGACCAGGTGATTGTGGTTGCCGCAACCAACAGGCCAGACCTTATTGATCCTGGACTGTTAAGACCTGAGAGGATAGATATAAAAATAAGTATCGGTCTCCCAAGCAGAGAGGAGCGCCTGGAGATATTCAGGGTCCATACCAAGGGCATGCCCATGGGGCTCTCTGAAAAGGAGCTTGGGGGGTATGCTGGCAAGAGCGAGGGCCTGAGCGGGGCAGACATAGCTGCTATATGCAGGGAAGCTGCAATGAACGCCCTGCGAAGATCAAAGCAGAATAAGAAAGAGGAGCTGCTCGTCAGAAAAAGGGATTTTGACACGGCATTCGACGAGGTTTGCAAGAGCCTCAAGATGCCTGACAAGGATAACAAGCCAAGCTATGTAAGCTAGGAGGTGGGATAATGAAGATAAAGCCATTAAAAAACCGCGTTTTAGTGCAACCAAAGGAGAGTGAGGAAAAAACAAAGGGGGGCATCTACGTCCCTGACACTGCAAAGGAGAAGACCCATGAGGGCAAGGTAGTTGCAGTAGGTGATAGCAAGAAGATAAGAGTAAGGGTGGGAGACCACATAATATACGAGAAGTACGGCGGCACAGAGATTGAGATAGATGGGGAGAAGCACATCATACTCAGCTCAAAGGACATACTGGCAATTGTAGAGAAATAAGTGGAGGTAATGAAGATGGCTGCAAAACAGATTCTATTTGATGAGGCTGCAAGAAGGGCGCTCCTAATGGGCGTTACAAAGCTTGCAGACTCTGTAAGGGTCACCCTAGGCCCTAGTGGCAAGAACGTTGTTCTCGAGAGGAGCTACGGAAGCCCGACAGTGGTAAACGACGGCGTTACAATAGCAAAGGAGATTGATTTAAAGGATCCGTACGAGAATATGGGTGCTCAGCTTATGAAGGAGGTTGCTGAGAAGACCCAGGACGTTGCAGGAGATGGCACTACAACTGCGGTTGTTCTCGCCCAATCCTTTATAAAAGAGGGATTTAAGAATGTCGCTGCAGGGGCAAACCCTGTAGAGGTTAAGGCAGGTATTGAGAAGGCTACGAAGAAGATCGTCAAGTACCTCAAAGAGGTAAGCGTTGACGTAAAGGGCAAGGAGAAGATAACCCAGGTTGCAACCATATCTGCAAACAACGACGAGGAGATGGGCAGGCTTATTGCTAACGCGATGGAGAAGGTAGGCTCTGGAGGCGTGATAACAGTTGAAGAGGCAAAGTCAATGGAGACCACGCTTGAGGTTGTTGAGGGAATGGAGTTTGACCGCGGCTTTATCTCGCCTTACATGGTAACTAATCCAGACCGCATGGAGGCAGTGCTCGAGGACGCCTATATGCTTATCCATGACAAGAAGATAAGCAACATGAAGGACATCGTACCCTTACTAGAGGCAGTTGTAAGCGAGGGCAAGTCACTGTTTATCATAGCTGACGATATTGAGGGCGAGGCCCTTGCAACACTTGTGCTGAACATCATCAGAGGGGCAA
>PEYS01000196.1 GCA_002763335.1 Candidatus Woesearchaeota archaeon CG08_land_8_20_14_0_20_47_9
AAATCGGAATTTCTGGCGTGATCAAAAATGCGAGGAGATCGAGCGAGCAGAGCGAGCATGCCCCTGGTCTGCTAGCAGTGTCTCCGAGCATTTTGACAACCTTGAACACCTCGACTTCCTTGCTCAGGCTCGGGTTCAAGGTTTTCTGATTGAGTGTTACTCTGCATTCAGGAAATCCTGATGTCGCCTCATGCAGTCGCTGCAGAGCGATACACCCCTTATGTTGCTCACAGCCTCGCTGTACCTGCAGCAGTAATCGCAGAAGCCCTCCTGCTTAAACTCAAATATCGGCTTTCTGCTCTCCTCTCTAAGCTCGAATTTCTCTGCAAGCAGCTCGAAAAGCTGCGGCTGTATCTTCAGTATGTCTTTAAGGGTGAGTATGCCTACAAGCCTCTTGCCAGCCATTACAGGGAGCTGTTTTACGTCAAGGTCGCACATCCTCATAAGAGCATCGAATATGTCCTTCTCTGGGCTGGTGGTAGCAACACCCTTCGCCATGACCCTTTCTGCAGCGACTCTGCTGGCATCATGGCCCTTTGCAACCACCTCATGCAATATCGCCTGCTCAGTCAGGTGTCCGACAAGCCTCCCGGACTTGTCAACCACTACGACAGAACCTATGTTGTTGCGCTTCATCACCTGGGCGCACTCCTTTATGCTAGTTTCAGGGCTAACTCCGATAGGCCTATTTGTCATAGCATCGCAGACCTTATAGCCTGTTTTCACATCAACCCCCCTAAGATGTTAATAGCTTAAGAGCTTAATAATCTTTTGTTTTGTTACCCTCTATACCCTCTGAGTTGGCAAAGAAATATAAAAGCCCCCTCTTACCAATACTCAGAATGACCCTTTACAAGCCAGAATCAGCTGCGCTTATAGGCTACACAGTACCGTTTCTGGCGTACATTGTCTCAGGGCCTGTGCTTATGTTGCTCTTTAAGGACACGCTGCTTGTTTCGCTCTTACGCCTCATTCTGCTCCTAGTCTTCCTTTACACCTACAGGGCATACTACCTTGTCAAGCCTGTTCTAAGCGTGGGAGGCGTACTTGTTGGGGTTCTTGTATTCCTGGTCTGGGTCGGGCTTGAGGGCTACTATCCGAAGCTATCATATGCTAGCAGTGCTGTGGAGCCGGCACTTGCATGGCTCATGCTGAGGCTGGTAACATCTGTGATGATCGCCCCAGTTGTGGAGGAGGTGTTTACCCGAGACTTCCTGTTGAGGATGATAACATCCCGTGACATACGGAGGGTTCCGATAGGCCGCTTTACAGTGCCCTCCTTCATACTTACAACCCTCTTCTTCGGCTTCTCGCACTCAAGATGGCTCCCAGGGCTTATATCAGGCGTGCTGCTCAACATCCTGCTTTACAGGAGCAGGCACATAGGGGCGTGTGTTACTGCACATGCAGTTGCAAACCTCCTGCTGGCAGTGTATGTGATAGCTACAGGAAGCTGGCAGTTTTGGTAAGAAAAGCTTGACTACACTCGGCTTCGCCTTTAAGGCTCGCCTCGGTAGTCAAGCTTTTCTTATATCGGGACTGCAAGCGATTATTTTCGATTCCGACACAATATCATATGAGGGCTTTGAATACTCAAAAGTTCGTGGGTATAGCCCCGCCCTTTAGGGCTAGAACTTTTGAGTCCGAAAATCTGCGTTTCGAAGCGAGGGGCGTAAAGCCCCGACTTTTAAGTCGGGGATAGCCCCGAGCAGCAGATTTTCGTTACGTAGCCGAGCCAGAGCGAGAGCGGAGTATTCAAAGCCCTCTAGAAAAGTTTATAAATGGAAGGCATGATTAACAGTGTGGGCAATAGAGGGTTTTGAATGCAGTCATTCCATCGGTGTGCTCAGAGCAAGCCCACCGATTCCATTCGGCAGTCAAAGCCATCTGATAAAAGAGGTGTCTGACAATGAGAATCCTGAGGATGAAGATGGGCTCTCTTGAGCTCTCAATCAACGCTATTGTTATTATAATAATTGCCATAACCATGCTCGGTCTCGGATTAACCTTTATGAGGAGCACCTTTCTCGGCGCCACTAAGAATTTCGAGGCTGTGAGCGATGAGATGAGGAACGATATGATAACCAGGCTGAAGGATAAGACAGACAGGGTTGCGCTGAGCGCGTATGAGCTGTCAATGAAGAGGGGGGAAGGTAAGGAGATATACCTCGCTATAAAAAACAACCTGGACAGCTCAGACGAGGTCACATTTAGTATTGATGTAATCCAGGAGAGGTGCACAAGTATTGACCCTGCCAACAGGCTGTGCAGGGGCATAAAGGCTGAAACATTCACCGAGAAGAATATAAGGCCTGGCGATGTCGCTGTGATGAAGATGATTGTAACAGCACAGTCAACTGCAGAGCCTGACACCTATAGCATCCCAATACATATCACAGGCGGTGTTGAGCCGAGTGTTATGGACGAGACTGTGGACCTGTATATCACAGTTGAAAGGTGATCTTCATGAAAAAGAGGCTTACAAAGGATGAGGAGTTTGAGATACTTAAGCTCGTACTTGACAAGATCCTCTGGCTTGGATTTGGCATTATGGCCTTTGGCTTGTACCAGGTCTTTGCCAGCACTACAAGGAATGGCTTCTACGCAATGTTTGCGGGCGTGGTTATACTCATAATCTTTGTAGTGATCGTCTTCAAGGAGTACGAGGTTGTGAAATCAGACTAGGCAAGCATGGACTAGAGTTAGCAGTCAACTTCATTGTCATTATTATAATCGCCCTTGTCGTCTTTGGTTTCGGGCTTACGCTTGTTAAAAAGCTCTTTGACAGGGGCACAGACATGATTGACCAGCTGGATCAGGATACTCAGAGAAAGATTGAGGGCATGCTGCTTGCTGGTGAGAGGGTTGCCCTCCCGTTTAACAATCAAGAACTACACCCTGGCAAGGGGCATGTATTTGGTCTTGGGATACTAAACACGGACCCTGACAAAACCAACTTCTACATTAACCTTGAGGCAGGGCCTGCCACTAAGCCTGATGGGAGCGAGATAGCCCCAGGTGAAAATAAGTTCAGGGAGAAGTCACCCTGGCTCTTGACAGCCGAGCAGGAGATAGGGAATGACCAGCAGAAGACCATCACTATAATGGTGGCCGTGCCGAGGGGCACGCAGATGGGCACGTATGTCATAAACGTCTATGTGTGCAGCGACGCTAAAGAGCTTATAAGCTGCTCCTCAAACTCTAATAAGCTATACGATGTTGTTCAGAAGATATATATAACTGTGCCATAGAGGGGGGCTAGCCTTCAATCTCAAGCCATGTTGCAGCCCTGTGGGCAGAACAGGCATTTTAACAAGCAGTTTTAGACAGATTTAAATATGCAGACTGCACTAAAGCTAGAGCATCCCAAGAGGAGGCTTATGAGAAAA
>PEYS01000152.1 GCA_002763335.1 Candidatus Woesearchaeota archaeon CG08_land_8_20_14_0_20_47_9
CATTGCTTATCTTCCTGATAATTACCAGTTCTCTTAACTCTCTCTCACTGATGTTGTTGGTCGGGTCAATGCCAGGATCAGTTACGAACCTGAACAAGTTCTCAACATCCCTATAATACAGGTTATTAACAAATCTCCATACAGTAGGGTGCTTATAATGCCTCTGGGTAAGTTGGAACACTTCTGCTTTCAGCTGCTCTACCATCCCGGCTGAACCCTTATGATCCAGGCCATTTGCTAAAACGTACACCTCTTTCAGCTTCCTATGAACATACCTTCCTTCTGCCCCGAAGCTCTTAGCAAGGGCTTTTGAATCATCGAGTATGTGAGACCAGCAAAACTGAAGCAGGAAACCTGCCTTCTCAGCCAGAGTCCTGAAAGCAGAATACCTGTCCACAACCAGGATGTTACCCTGCTGCTGTCTTCTTCCGAACACTGCCAGGCCAACCCTGTGGTTATTATGCTTCCGGATCTTATAAAGCACAACAGCGTAGGCTATGAAAACCCAAACAAAATAATTCCTGCCATCAACCCTCCAGCTGGTGGTGTCAGAATACTTCACGCTGGCAAGCTTCACCAGTCCCTCCAGATAAGCATAGTAATCCCCGAAAGCCACTACGAGCTGCCTTAAAATACATACAATCTCCCCTTCACTAACCTTAAGATTGTACATTGTCAGGAGGAAATCGCAAACCTTCCCGCATGGAAGTCTCAGGCCAAGCTTCAGATACATGACGAGAAGCATAAGATTCAAACCAAACCTGGCATTAGGCAGAGCATTAGGAACCTCAGGCTCGACAAGCTTCTTACACTTAGGGCAGTACTTCCTGTGAATGTCATACCTGGTGTTCTCCACCTTTGATATAAGTTTGATATCAGTAACATACCGATGCCTTACTTCTTGAGTCCTGCCCTGAAGCCTTGTATTGCAGAAGGGGCATCTCCTGAGAACCAATGGTTTAATATGATCTATCCTTTCAGGAATACGACGGGCATAACCCTTATGACTCTTGGGAGCGCCTAAGGGTTTAGCCTTCCCTTTTTTCTGAGCTTTAATTCCTAAGGCTTTTTTCAGCTTAGAAACAGTACTTGCATGTTTAGCCTTGAATTCCTCGAACTCTTTCTTGATTCTTTCCTTCTCAACCTTCTCTTTCTCAAGAGCTTTCTCAAGCTCTGCTACTCTCCTCTTTAATCTCTGAATCTCATTTTCAGAATTCACTCTAACAACACCGCCCTTACTTTTTTACCAAGCCAGTGCTTCGGCACGTAGATGCGAGCGCTATTACCCCCTTTTTCTGCTTTCTTCTCTACAACTTCGTATCCTTCCATGCGCATCTGTATCAGCTTCCCAGTCATGTAGTTACAATGTAACTACACCTGTAGATAAGGATTTCGGTGCTGCAGCATATAATGAGAATAGAAATTTCAACAACAATGGCGAGATGGAGCTGACCATGTTCCCATACAGAGTA
This sequence comes from Candidatus Woesearchaeota archaeon CG08_land_8_20_14_0_20_47_9, assembly GCA_002763335.1. Taxonomy (GTDB): domain Archaea; phylum Nanobdellota; class Nanobdellia; order Woesearchaeales; family CG1-02-47-18; genus CG1-02-47-18. The sequence continues at coordinate 1,473 of PEYS01000152.1, forward strand.
TGGGATTGTGGTCAGCGGAATAGGGCATTTTTCCAACAGGAAAAATGACCGTCGAAGCCGTTATTGTTGTTGAAATTTCCTCAGAATCAAATATGACAT
>PEYS01000049.1 GCA_002763335.1 Candidatus Woesearchaeota archaeon CG08_land_8_20_14_0_20_47_9
AAAGCGAGGGGCGTAAAGCCCCGACTTTTAAGTCGGGGATAGCCCCGAGCAGGCGAATTTTTTTTTACTAAAAAGAGTGTTAGTATGTGCGGTATAGTCGCAATAGCCGGACGTGGAGGTGTGTCTAAGAGCCTATTTGTGGCTATGACCTCACTACAGCACCGCGGCCAAGATGCTGCTGGGATGGCAGTATACAATGAGGAGAGCCTGAACCTTAATGTGAGAAAGGGACTCGGTCTTGTAGGGGAGGTCTTCTCAAGGAATGATATTGAAGAACTGAGAGGAAACCTTGGCATTGCCCACGTAAGATACCCCACTGCAGGGGGTAATGACATGAGGGACGCCCAGCCCTTTATGCTCTCCTATCCGTTTGGAATAGCCATGGCGAGTAACGGGAATACTGTTAACTACGATGAGCTTAGGTCAATGCTTAATGGCACCAGGCTCTTAAACTCTGCCTGCGACCTTGAGGTGATGCTCCACACCTTTTCCGATAGGCTCTCAAAGACCCGGCTTAATGAATTCTCAGAAGAAAATGTCTTCAGGGCAGCAGCAGGGTTCTCTGATGCTGTGAAGGGGAGCTACTCTGTAGTTGCAGTAATAGCAGGCAAAGGGCTTATGGCGCTGAGGGACCAGTACGGGATAAAGCCCCTTGCTATAGGCGTTAAAGACAGGGAGTTTATCATAGCCTCAGAGAGCGTAGCACTATCCTCTCTGGGCTACAGATTCCTTCGCGATATTGAGCCTGGCGAGGTTGTGTTTATTGACAGCAGCAATAACCTGCATTCAAAGGTCGTAAACAGAGACAGGCATGCGCACTGCATGTTTGAGTGGGTCTACTTCGCAAGGCCGGAGTCAGTTATAGACGGCATGAGCGTATACCAGGCGAGGCTCAACCTAGGGAGGGAGCTTGCAAGGCTCTGGAGAAAGACAGGCCTTAGTGCTGATGTGGTAATACCTGTCCCAGACACCAGCAGGACAGCAGCAATAGGACTTGCAGAGGCGCTTGGGCTTCCATACAGGGAGGGCCTTATAAAGAACCGCTACATAGGGAGGACATTCATCATGCCCTCACAGGATAGGCGTGATTCAGCAGTAAAGCTGAAGCTTAATACTGTGGTATCAGAGATTAAAGACAAGAGCCTGCTTGTTGTTGATGACAGCATAGTCCGCGGCACAACATCAAGGAGTATAATACGCCTGCTGCGTGACAACGGCGCAAAGAGGGTTTACCTGCTCTCCACCTGCCCGCCGATAAGGCACCCCTGCTTTTACGGCATTGACATGGCCATGGAGGAGGAGCTGATTGCAAGCTCAAAAACAGTTGAGGAGATACAGGAGCATATCATGGCAGACAGGCTGGTATACCAGGAGATTGAGGGCCTGAAAAGGGCGCTAAGTGTAGAGGACCTATGCACAGCATGCCTTGACGGCCTCTACCCAATTAAGGTCCCTGCAGAATGCATTGCAGCAACAAAGAGCAGGAGGTGCTTAGATCGCAAAGCATCTCAAGGTGATGGCTATTACTAGGCGCGTACTTGTTCTGGGTGCTGGTGGCAGGGAGCACTCGATATGCTGGAAGCTTAACAATGAGGGCGTTAAGCTCTACGCCTCGCCTGGAAACGGGGGTATAAGCCAGATTGCAGAATGCCTTGATCTCGCAACATACGATGACATCCTCAGGTTTGTGCTTGAAAAGGGGGTTGACACTGTCATTGTCGGCCCTGAACAGCCCCTTGTAAACGGCGTTGCAGACATGTTAGGTGCCTCTGGTGTTAGGGTCTTCGGGCCCTCAAAGAGGGCCGCGCAGATCGAGTCGAGCAAGGCATTTGCAAAGGGGCTGATGAAGAAGTACAGCATACCGACAGCAAACTCTGCAGTATTTGATGATTATGACGAGGCAGCGCGGTTTGTCAGGAAACACACCTGGGCCAGGGTTGTAAAGGCAGATGGGCTTGCAGGGGGTAAAGGGGTTTTTGTATGCGAGAGCCAGGAGGAGGCGATTAACAAGCTAAGAGAGCTGGTGATTGAACGCAAACTAGGCGATGCTGCAAATAGGGTTGTCATTGAGGAAAGGCTCCCTGGCGAGGAGGTCTCCTTCCTCGTATTCTGCGATGGCGATAGCATAGCAGAGATAGCTGCAAGCCAGGATCATAAAGCCCTGCTGGATGATGATCAGGGCCCTAACACCGGGGGTATGGGTGCTTACTCCCCTCTTCCGCATGTGGGCGAGGAAACACTTGAGAAGATAAGAAGCAGGATAATCTATCCGACTGTAGCAGCTCTAAAGAGCGAGGGCGTAACATACAAGGGGGTTCTATACGCAGGCATTATGCTCACGCCAGAGCCTAAGGTTTTAGAGTTTAACTGCCGCTTCGGCGACCCAGAAAACCAGGCCACGCTGCCGAGGCTGACTTCAAGGCTGATAGATGCAGTTGACGCTGTGATTGATGGCAGGCTCCATGCTGCAAAGATACAGTGGAGTGATAAGGCAGCGTGCTGCATTGTCATTGCATCAGGAGGCTATCCAGGTAAGTACGAGGAGGGGCTGGCTATAGAGGGCATTGAGGATGCTGCAGCAAACGGCGCCATAGTATTCCACGCAGGAACCAGGCTTACTGAGCAGGGCTTCTGTACAAATGGGGGCAGGGTGCTCGGAGTGACTGCCCTTGGAGCTGATATACATGCAGCGACAAGGAAGGCCTACGAGGCAGTTAAGAAAATAAGCTTTAGAGCCATGCACTACAGAAATGACATAGCTAGCAGGGCGATAAAGGCAATGGGGCAGGAAAACTTTGACGGATTCTTAAAGATGGAATGAACTAAACCAACCCCAGCTCAAGCACATCTCTTAGGTTAGTCACAAGATGATCTGCCTCATTAAACTCTGGCAGCGGAATGTTCGAGAAGCTGTCAGGGCAGATGATGCATCTCATGCCTGCCGCCTTTGCAGCCTTTAATCCTGCTATCGAGTCCTCAATTACTAGGCATTCCTCTGGCCGCACATTCATCAGCTCTGCTGCTCTTAAGAATATATCTGGGTAGGGCTTGCCCCTCACCTCCTCAGCGTCTGATATTACCATTTCAAACCTTGTATGGAGGTCAAACTTCTGCAGGCAGGCGTTAACTGATTCAATCCTTGATGATGAGGCTACGCAGAGCCTGTATTTCCCAACCAGCTGCTCGGTAAGGAAGGCTGCCCCTGGCATCAGCTCAAGCTCATCTTTGATAAGCTCATCATAAAGCCTCTTTTTATCAGCTCTTACCATCTCAGCATCAATTAGCAGGTTATGCTTCTCCACCCAAGAATGGGCACTATGCCCCTGGTGAATCCACTCATCCCAATCAGCCCTAGTCATAGAATAACCATGCTTTGAGAATACCTGGTTATAGGCCTTATACTGTAGTGGCTGCGAGTTCACAAGTGTTCCGTCCAGGTCGAAGATGATCACCT
>PEYS01000219.1 GCA_002763335.1 Candidatus Woesearchaeota archaeon CG08_land_8_20_14_0_20_47_9
GGTTAAACTTATAGATATTATATCATCAAGGAAAATTAATTTATTATCAATTTTGAGCCTTACATGTACTTTATCTTTATCAGCATAAGGTCTAAAAGCAATGTCTGGTGGTGTGTAATGAAGAGTTTTCATATTGAACTCTGTAGGTAGAGGAAGGTTAAATTCATACTCAACTATGCCCTCCAACTTCTTTCCTAAGACCATCTCTAAATACGGAACGAGGGTATTTTCATCATCTTCAGGGTAGTCTACAGGGTCAATCCGTGCTTTGATAACTAGGGCGTTTATATAAGGAACTGTAAGATCGATATACAACTCAAGAAGATCGGTAGTGCTATTACAGAGACGTTTAAAATCGTATAATTCATCAGGAATTTTGACGCTATCACATGGAATTATCTTTTTACCCTCCCTGAGTTGGGATATTCTCTTATTTAAAACCTTATCTAATATTTTACTGAATTCCTTAGGTTCAAGCATATTGCTACACCTCATTCCATCATATAAGGGCCTTGACTAATCCTACTCCGCAGGTTATTCAAAGCCCTGAATTAAGTACTATCAATCACATCCTAAATTCAAAGTCAATGAAACAACCTGCTAAATCTTCAAGTGCATCAACAACTTTTTCAGGTTCTATTCTATAGATTTCTGATGTTCTCATAGCAAAAACCCATTAAGCATGCATATCATTTGACTGTTTATGCGCTCCCATAAATATTATGTTGTTTGGGAGGAATTACTTATTTATAAAACTTGCTGTGATATACCACTTATAGGTAGCTAACAGTCCTAAAGATGGCAGAGTATTTCCTGACCTGACTATTCAGGCTTTTCAATTCTTTATCCTCCTCGTCTTAGGCACAAAATTAAGCAGCTTACCATCCTTGTACCTTGAGCAGCCTGCAAAGTCATTGCCAGAATGCAGTATCACAAATCCCTTGAGGTCATCACGCCTGCCAATCTCAACATCCTGACCTGATAGCCATTGCTTCAGCTGATCCCTGCTGATCTCCACAACATTCCTCTTTGCCTGTCTTCCCAGAAGCTGGCTTCCCTCAATAGTCAGTCTAAACTCCCCTCCCCTTAACTCGCCAATGTAAAGCCCAAGGGAATTAACATTGAATGCCTTGTAGTCAATAAGGGTTATGTCCCTGCTTGCAATAAAGACGCGCTGCCTATTGTTGATAAAGAACACATGCTCTGAAATAAGCTTATCCCCTTTACAGTCAATTCCCCACTGCTCCTCAATGATCCTGAAGAGCTGCTTCCTCGCCTTGCTGTTCATTGGTGTTAGTGACATACCCCTAAGCCTCAAAGTCAATGCTTGTCTTTGAGTCTATTCCATCAACTGTTGTGAGGCGCTCTATCCTCCCCTTTCTCTTCGCCTTGATCCTGGCAGTTGTAGGGTCAGACCCAAGCCCTTCAGGCACAATTATGCTCTCAACAATGTACCTGTGGCGTATCGCCGCGCTTTTGAAGTCTCCCTTTAAGTCGAATAGGAACTCCTCCTTTATCCTCTTGTAGTCTGCCCTCTCAAACCTTGCAGTGATGAACTTCTCAATTAGCTTCCCAGGCTTTTGAATGGACTGCTTGACGCTTATGCTCCTGCTGCCTGCCTTTACCCCCAGGAGCAGGAAGCAGTCTGATAGCCCTGAGAGCATGCGCCTGAATTTCTCTCTGCTCATCATCTCCTTTATCGTGTACTTTTTACCTGTGATCTTAACAGGCTCTATGCTGAGCCCTGCTAATCTCTCCCTTATGTCCCTTGTTGTAACAATGACACCCTCCACCTCAAGCCCTGTGTCAGTAAGCTCGCCAATCAGGCGTAGCAGCGCATCCACATACTCAAAGCCTGCCTGAATCTGTATGGACGAGCCGCTGCACTTTATTACAAACTCCTCCTTCTCAAACTCGCCCATGCTGTATCTTACAAACTTCTGGTGTACATAGCTGTCAGTCTTTCCTTCTGCAATTGATTTTATGAAGTTTATTGCCATTGTCATCCCATCACCCCATCCCATCACCCCTCAAATAGTCTGTCAAAAGCTCGCCCGCACAAAGCAAGCGAGCATGCTCGCTCGCTTCAAGCGTAGGGGCGAGCTTTTGCAGCAAGGCAGGCTTTTGACAATTTACTGTTTACCTCATCAGTGCGCCAGTAGGGCCTTATTATCGAGTCCTCTATTCTTATTGTTTCCCCTGCTCTGAAAACAAGCAAGCCATTCCAGGCAATCATGGCTGCGTTGTCTAGAAGGAACTCTGGCTCTGGTACAAAGCAGCTTGCGCCCCTTGCCTCACACATCCTCTTTGCCATCTCTACCAGGCGCTTGTTGCATGCAACACCCCCTCCAAGTAGGAGTTCGCCCTTGTTGCAGTGCGCAAGTGCCCGCTCAGAAACCTCGAGGAGCATTGCAAACACAGTCTCCTGCACTGAGAATGCAAGGTCCTCATGGCTACTGCCTGACTCTATCTTCTGCTTGAGGTTGGTGAGCAGGCCTCCGAAGCTTACGTCCATGCCCTTGACAACGTATGGGAGCTTAATATAATTCTTCCCTTTTAGCGCCAGCTCGTATATCTTTGGCCCGCCTGGAAAGCCCAGGCCAAGACAGCGGGCAAAGCAATCCAAGAAGTTGCCAACGCCAATGTCAAGGGTCTCGCCGAATATGCGGTATCTTCCGCCATCGAATGCTATTACCTGGGTGTTTGCGCCTGAGACATACAGCAGGACAGGGTCATGGGCATCGCAGACAAGCCTGCCAATTTCAAGGTGGGCGATGCAGTGGTTCACGCCTACAAGGGGCAGGTTGTGCTTTGCTGCAAGAAGGCGCGCAGCCATTGCCCCTATGCGCAGGCAGTGCCCAAGGCCTGGGCCCTGGGAGAAGGAGACAATGTCAACCTTCCTCATCCTCACGCCAGCCTTATCAAGCGCCTCCTGTATGACCCTGCCGCAGACTGCAACGTGATGCTCGGCAGCATCCTTTGGGATCATACCGCCAGCCTCAGTTGTATAGGAGTCCTTTACATTGGATAGTATCCTTACTTTAGAGCGATCAATCTTCTTATCACCCTTGGAGGCTCCATCATCAACAACTGAAGCGCCAAACGTATGAGCCGTAGTTTCGATACCGAGGCAGATCATAAAGGCAGAGGAGTACGGGGGGTATTTTAATGTTTTGGGGTTTTGCGAATTATCCGGATCTCAACATTAAGAGCTATGCTCTGGGCTTCTCAAAATGGTTATGGAACAAGATTGGTATGCAGAACGCTCTCAACAAGTGAAATATGCCTACATATCTCTTGACATTTTGGTAATCTCCAGAGAAAATTTTCTGTTTCATTGACTGAACAATGTCTCTTGCACATTCGCCTTCAACATCAACTATGATCCTTGATGTTCCCATATCTAATAACAAGTCCTTGCTTCGCGCATGAAGGTCTGTGTCAGCAATAACAGGTTCGTTGTAACCATCTTTTGT
>PEYS01000009.1:0-3334 GCA_002763335.1 Candidatus Woesearchaeota archaeon CG08_land_8_20_14_0_20_47_9
AGAAGCGAGGGGCGTAAAGCCCCGACTTTTAAGTCGGGGATAGCCCCGAGCAGGCGAATTTTTGTTACATTTGCAAGCATAACGAGATCCCTCAAAGAGGCTGCCAAGAAGGCTGGAATGAAGGAATCTGAGGCAGCAAATATTGTTCATAAGTTCAGGAAAGAAAGAAGATGCGGATAGTTATGCTTCAAGTCTAGAAGTGGAGCATACCAAAGCCAGGTTAGCACAAAGTTTAAATACTTCAAGGTAATTAAACTTACCTTATGGTAACTTATTATACCTATCTGGAACTGTACATTGATGATTTGACAAGAAGAGCAGGCCTAAACGAGTTTGAGAAACACTTCAAGAAGCCTCACCAGACAATAAAGAGTCGCCTGAAGCATTTAGTAAAAGATAAAATTCTTAATGAAAAAAAGAAAGGGAGATTCTTATTCTACTCTCTAAATAAAGAGAATCCCTTGCTGTTTGAATACCTCTCAATCTGTGAAAAAGAGAGGTTGTTTAAATTCCTTAAAAAGCCAATATTTAACAGGTTATACAACCTGATGGCTGCTCACTTTAAAAATAATAAGACGCTCATTTTTGGTTCTGCTGCAACAGGGAAGGATTTTTCAGATATTGATATTTTGATACTATCCAAAGACAAAAAGATATTAAAAACCCTGAAAGATTTTGAGAAAACCTATTCAGTAAAGCTGCATATATTGCAGACAGAGCAGAAGGACATAACTCAATCATTTATAAATGAAATTAAGAGAAAGCATATAATTTTGAATAATCACGATTACTTTCTGAGGTTGTTTTATGAAGATGAGCTTTGAATGGTGTAAGAAAAAAGGAATGAAGCTAATAGAACCAACTGACAATCTGGCAGAGGAATATTTTAAAAATGCTGAAGATACGCTTAAAATAACAAATATGATAAAAGATAGTGGCTCAAATATGTGGCTTGCTACCCAGAAATATTATACTGAATACTTAGCTGCATATTCTCTTCTTATGAAGATTGGCATAAAATCAGAGATACATAGCTGTACTATCGAGGTAATAAAACTACTTGAGCAAGAGAAGATTATGCATTTCAATTTATCGAAGATACTAGAGAAAGATAAAGAGTTAAGGATTGATAATCAGTACTACCTAAAAAATAGGCCTGTGAAAATAGATCCTAAAAAGCTTTCACAATTATTGCTGAATGTCAGACATATACTGGATACAATAACTAAAGAGCAGATAGAAAAGATACGGTCAATGATCTAGGGTGATACCTATGACCAAAAAATCCCAAGCCTTGCCCCTTAACACAATTATCATAGCTATTATTGTTGTCGTTGTGCTGGTGATATTGATTCTTGTGTTTACTGGCAGGATGGGCGTGTTCTCCAGGGAGATGCGTAGCTGTACACAGCAGGGCGGTGAGTGTGTTAAAAGCGAGGCTGTGTGCAAGAAATTAGATGGCATTGTGAGGTCAAGTGGCGACTGTTCTGATGATTCCGGCGGGGACACCTGTTGCATATATCCTCCGGGTAAGGATAAGGTGGCAGCAGAGCGCAGGACAGATATGGAAGAGGCACCAACGGATGTTCCTGGATAAGGCTTTTAAGTAGAAATGATGCTTTATCATAAACATCCCCTTTTAGTTTTTTACACTTGTCGATGGTGTTTATGATCTTTGCATAACTTAATACTTCAGCCTTGTCAGATTTTTTTGCCTTGATGATATTAAGCGCTAAAAGATTTAATTCGATTACTCTCTCGATTACTCTCTCTAGTGAAGGATAGATAACGCTGGCCATAATAAGAGTTCTAGGCAGAATCTATTTATAAATCTATTGGCGGTATTGTGAGAGAAGAGTCAGACTGTACATCTACGCAAAAACCTGAATGGCATAATAAGACCGAGTGGTGACTGCACCAATGATCCTGAAGGAGATACCTGCTGCGTATATGCTCCTGATCAGGATATATAGGCTGCGGAGCGTGAGGCTGCTGTGGATGGGGCATCGGGGATATAAAGCAGATCTCTAACATGATGTGTATGCCTCTTCTGCTTTTTTAGGCTTTCGCATGAATCTCCATTCTGGATTCTCTCCACGTGCTCAGTGCAAGACATGCTCCCTCACATCTCACCCATAGCCCCCACAATCTGCGGGTCAGATAGGAAGCCCTCCCGCTTTATGTCTCCAACAATGTAGTATACCTCCTTGTCCCTTATCCTGAACCTTGACTCAAGCAGCTCCATAAAGCTGTCAACTTCCTGAATGCTCTTGAAGAGGCCCTCTGCCAGGAAGTCAAAGCCGTTGTTCATCTTGTAGATTGAGTTGATGTTGTGGCTTTTCATGAGGAGCATCTTTAGGGCTTCACGCTCCTCACTGTCAACCCTAAGGGCAATGTTTGCCTTTGCTGTGAAGCCAAGCTTTGAGAAGTCAATCAGGCTTGTGTGTCTGAGAATAACATTGCCGTAGTGTATCCTCAGCCTGTCATAGATTGTGCTTATCGGTATGCTTGTCTTCTTGCTTATGCTTGTAAGGCTCTGCCTTGCATTCCTCCTGAGATAGCTGATTATGATAAGGTCCTTTTTGCAGAGCATGGCGCATCCCCCCAATATTTACTGGTTATTGGTACTTAGTGATTGGTTGCTGGCTCCTAACCAAAAACCAGGAACTAAAACCAATAACCTGCCAATCAAGAATTCACAACTTTTTTTCCGGAGTAGAGGCATGCCTGCTTATCTTTGTTATCCTTATAGTTTATAGATGGTTGATACTTATATTAAGAAGCTTATTTTACTTAAGTCAGACTATAAGATGCTTAAAGAGCTTTATACTACAGAGGGCTTTTGAGGCTATTAGGTTGTTAGGTATACGCCTCCCAATGCAGCACCTCATCAAGAGCACGCTTGTTATGCGGTGAGGGCCTCTCAGCAGGATAGCCCATTGAGATTAGGCTTATCACAATCACATTATCTGGAATGCTGAGCAGCTTCTTGACAGCCTCGCAATAGTCCTTCTTATGGCCTGCAACCCAGCAAGTTCCTAAACCGAGAGCGTGTGCTGCTAGCAGTATGTTCTCTGTTGCTGCAGAGCAATCCTCAAGGAAGTACTTGCTGTCCTTTGATAGCACAACAATACAGACAGGAGCATCTGCAATAAAGGGCCCGTATGTTGCAAGCCTTGCAATGGCCCTGCGCTTTTCCCTGTCAGTTACCACTACAAACTCCCAGGGTTGGGTGTTATTGGCAGTTGGCGCAAGCCTTGCGCAGTCAATAACCTCGCAGATTAGCTTTTTATCAACAGCTTTATCAGAATAACTCCTCACAGAGCGCCTTGTT
>PEYS01000009.1:3405-4216 GCA_002763335.1 Candidatus Woesearchaeota archaeon CG08_land_8_20_14_0_20_47_9
GATTCCTTTATATTACCTAATTCCTCTAAAATGAACTGTTTAAACCACTTATTCCGGTAGTTAAACTCAGGAATGGCCGGTTTCTTTTTTGATAACATTCTCTGTCTTATATCTTGCTGGATGAATACTCTAGCTTTGTCTAATAGTCTGCTTTGTACGGGAGTCGTCTTAACCTTCGTTATTAGCCTGGCCATAGGATCAATGTCAATTCCTATGACTTCTCTGCTTAATAGTAATCCTTCAAGTAGGGTTGTACCACTCCCACACATCGGATCTAAAATCCTATCTTCTCTTTTTGAATACTTGTTTATAAGATACCTGGGCAGTTCAGGAAAAAATTTTGCAGGAAACTTATGGATGCCATGGGTTAAGTATGATTGATGTTTGCTTTTAATGAGGATATTATTGCATTTATCAAAATTGAATTCTGTGGGCACATTACCGTCTATTCTCATCGGTTTTATATTCCTAATCATCAATTCTTGAAGCATTTGATTTACCTCTCGGTAACTTAATATCTCCCGATTACCAACTTACCTTCGTTTACTTCTGCATCAAGTTCATCGCCAGATTTCCAGCCAAGTTTTCCTACAGCCTTATTAGGGATCACAATCCAGTGTTTAAGGTATTTCTTGCCTTTATATTCAGAATGCTGCTGTGTTATTAACCTCATCAATTTAGTCCTGTTACTCAATTATTTATAACGTTTTTGGTACCTGAAAATATGTGTTGCTTCCATCCTTTAGCCCTATCTGCAGCCCCAAAATCAAAGACAAACCGAGCAATACGTTTAAAAACCCGGCTTAATAAG
>PEYS01000032.1 GCA_002763335.1 Candidatus Woesearchaeota archaeon CG08_land_8_20_14_0_20_47_9
ACGAGAGGGGTGGTCTGGTGCATTCAGAGCTTCAGGAGACATGGATGGATACCAGGGCAGCAGACAGAAAGGGCTTCTGCATAGAGATTCAGGCATTGACAATTGCATCCTACAGGCTGCTCTATGAGCTGACTGGCAAGGACGTTTATAAAAAGCAGGCAGATGATCTTATTAAGCGGGTAAGACAGGCATTCTGGAATGGAAAAACACTGCTGGACACCAAGGATGATCCTGTTATCAGGCCAAACCCCTTTATTGCGGCTTACGCCTGCCCAGGGCTTCTCAGCAAGGCAGAGTGGGTGAGCTGCTTTGAAAGCCTGCTTAAGGCTTTATGGAATGAGTGGGGAGGGCTTGCCTCTGTTGATAAGGCGATTACAGCCTTTGTTCCGCATGATGACAGTGAGGAGCGCAAGAGCTATCACAACGGTGACTCATGGTTCTGGATAAACAACCTCGCAGCCCTTGCTATGCACAAAATAGCAGGAGAAGGGTTTAGGGGTTATGTAAAGAAGATCATATCAGCCTCAACAACAGAGGTACTCTACTCAGGCGCATTGGGCCATCACTGCGAGATAAGCCCAAGCAACACCCTCAGATCAGCAGGCTGCTTCTGCCAGGCATGGAGTGATGCATTTTATATTGAGCTTGTGAATACACTCTTTATTCTGGGTAACAGACATGGAGAGAATATACGTGTAATGAGGGGATGAATTCGCAGAAAACGAATCCGCATATATTCCCTCCATGAATGTTAGCATGATTTATGTGATGATCTATGTGATCTCCTGTGATTCTGATATGGCCACCATACACATTGCCTGAGCCCAGCCAAGTGGTGAGTTCTCGTTATGCTCGTCTGTTCCTGCAAAGTAGAGCTCAGGGAGCTCGCCATTCTCATTCATAACCATCATTGTTTTCTGTACATAATAATCATACTTCTCCTTATTACCAAGGGTCTTGAATATTATGGCAAGCCACGGGAAGCCCATGGTCCATTCAGCCTCGCCGTGCTCATTGGCATAGTACTGATCGCCAACATAGCGTATAACCCCATGATCCCTGACAAGCAGGCGCTCAACATTCGCCAGTATTGCGCTGCGCCGCGCCCCACTGACAACATTATAAGGGTATATTAGTGAGAGTAGCGCAAGATCAGCTTGCCTTGTCACTGACTCTGACGGAAGCAGGGCGTTAAGCACATCTTCACCCTTTTTAATAAGCTTCTCAGGCACCGGAATAATGGATGATATTGACCTTAAGCCAGCCACACATGCCCCAATGCTTGAGGCGTGAGCCTCCTCATTCTCCTCCCAGACCCCGTTGTCCTTATCATGCCAGTACTCTATACTCTCAAGGTATAATACCAGCTTTAGGAGTATCCTGAGATCAGCCTCACTGCGGATAACCTTGATGCCCCTATTCTCAAGCTCCCCGACCTTGAATAGGAATGCCCCGATTGCGTCGTTCTGCTTGTTGCCCCACTCATCGTGGAACTCATCAAGGGTTATTGGGTTGAATCTCGCATGTATGTATTTAAAGCGCGTATCAGGCTTCTCCCTTATTGCCCAGTCAATCTTGTACTCATGCTTGAGCAGTATGTCAAATAAAGCATGGTAGACCCTTATTGCAGCCTCTATGTCAAAGGTCTCAATACCAAGGGCGATGTATATATTATCCCTTATCCATGCCTTATCATAGCCTGTTTGGCATGACAGCGTGCTTGCTCCGAAGAGTCCGCTCCTGTGCCTCAGGCTGTTTAACAGGTCAATTGATCTGAGCTTAACATCATTGATTATTTTTATCCCCCCACAATGACCAAGTTGTGTTATTACTAGGCAGTATATTATTCCTAGTATATAAATCTTTCGCTTATTTTTATTGGTTAAGAGTGACAAAAGAGCTGTAGAAAGGTTTAAATACGCCCCCGACTGATTTATATACCGCAGTTAGCGTCTGCAGGTGATGAAATATAAAAAAGGGTGCTAGGGCCCAGGCAGCTGTCGAGTTTTTAATGACCTATAGCTGGGCAATACTTATCGTGCTAGGCGTTATTGGAGCGCTTTCATACTTCGGGCTTCTAAACCCCTCATCACTAATACCAGAGAGGTGCCTTATACAGGGTGATCTGGTCTGCAAGGACTTTAAGGTTATTGACGCATCCGATGATTCTGTTATGCTCAGGCTTGAGAATGGGCTTGGCAGAGGCATAATGATAACCTCAATAAATATTAGCAGCGATTCGATAAGCTGCGTAAGAAGCTACGCCACAGGGCTAAACATACCCAACGGCGAGGTAACGGAGATTACTATCAGCGGCCCTGTAGGCAACTGCCCAACCAACTGCTGCACAATTGATTACTATACAGGCAAGAAGAAGGCATATATCATAGTTACATACTATAATGAGGGTGCAAGCCCAAGCTTCTCCCATCGCATTGTTGGCGAGCTCTTTGCAGAGTCGCAGAAGATAGCATCCTGATCTGTAGTATCCTGATCAGAAAGATTTAAATAATCAAAAGCGATTTTAAAGAGGGAAACCAAAAAAGTGGAGGATCACAAGATGAAAAGAGGGCAGATAACAGCCATACTGCTAGTTCTTACACTCGCAATTGCAGCATTATCATTCACAGGATGCACAAGTGGCGAGACAACAACACCAGGCTCCCCATTTGTAGGGGGTACGAATGGAATTCTCATGAGCTTTCTTGAAGGAAACCCCCCTGCAGAGGTAACTGATGACAAGACCTATCCATTCAATGTTGTTGTAAAGGTGAAGAATGACGGTGAGGCGAATATAAGGAGTAGCACCCTGAAAATAACCCTTAGCGGATTTGATCCAAAGGAGTTTGGGTTTAGTGATGGAGGAGCTGAGGCAATAACAAATACCTTGAAGGAGGAGTTAACTGCTACAAGGAAGGATGTTGAAGGAAATACAATTGAGGGTAGCACGGTTTACATGACCTTCCCGCCAGAGGATTCTGGCTTACCCCCCTTTGAGTACACAGGCAAGCTGAGTGGAAACACGCCCTTCACGATTCGTGCAGATGCCTGCTATCTATATGGCACACAGGCAAATGCAAAACTCTGCCTTAAGAGGAATGTTCTAGAGCCTGACAAGAAAGGGGGAGTCTGCAAGGTAACTGAAAGTAAGACAGTTTACAACTCTGGAGGCCCAGTACAGGTAACATCATTAAAGGAAAGTGTAGGTGGCCAGGGCAAGGTCAGCATCACATTCACTCTAGAGCATAAGGGGAATGGGAAGATATATCTAGCTGAGTCTACAGGTTATAGAGTTCACGGAGATAGTCCTCTAT
>PEYS01000108.1:0-2250 GCA_002763335.1 Candidatus Woesearchaeota archaeon CG08_land_8_20_14_0_20_47_9
AGGTGGGATGCTCATTACCAATGATGAAGCTGTATTTAAGAAGGCATGGAGTTATAAGGATCACGGCAAGAGCTATGATGCGGTATATAATAAGGAACATTCATCCGGCCCCGTTCTACAACGGGGTTGCTGGCTTCACGAAAGCATCGGGACAAACTTAAGGCTTACCGAGATACAATCGGCTATCGGAAGGGTGGTCTTGAAGAAATTGACCATGATCCTGTCCAGCCGCGATTTTATATCCGCCGTCAGTTCTTTCTTTTCCTGCAGGAGACCGGCTAAACCTGAATCCTCTGCAACTAAATAGCCGTAAACTCCTTCGATAAATTTCTTTAAGAGAGGCGGGCTGAGGGCCTCAAGGACCTTGCGCTTGAAGGCATAAAACAAAATAATCTGTTCGACGACTGAAACAGGATTGTTATTAATCTGGGTGAGCAATTGGTGCAATGCCTCGCCTCTTTTTATTTTTTCCAAAGCCTCGGCGGATAAACGGGTGCGCAACTTGGTCATACGCAGCATTTCACGGTATTGCGCATATTCCAGCCTCAGGCCTTCGCCTAATTCTTTTATCGCCGGGTACTGGACCCTGCTTCCTATACGCGAAACAGAAAGCCCCAAATCAATTGCGGGTTTAAAACCTTCGTGGAATAACGATGTATTTATATATAACTGTCCGTCGGTAATTGATATGAGGTTAGTCTGTATATAACCGGTTATATCGCCCTGGAGTGTCTCGGCGATAGGCAGAAACGTCATTGACCCTCCGCCGCGCTCGGCCTTTAATTTGCCTGCCCGTTCCAGAAGCTGTGAATGCAGATAAAAAATATCCCCGGGATATGCCTCCCTTCCCGGAGAGCGTTCCAATAAAAGCGACATCTGCCTGTATATCCATGCGTGCTTTGTAAGGTCATCAAATATTACCAGGACGTGTTTTCCTTTATACATAAAATATTCACCTAAGGCAGAGGCGGTATAAGGCACTATATACTGCTCCGCTGCGGATGTATCGGCTGTGGAACTGACAATGATAGTATACTTTAATGCGTCCCTCTGTGTTAATATGTGTATTATTTTCTTAAGCGCCGTCTGGGGGCCGCCTATCCAGCAATAAATACACAGGACGTCTTTATCTTTC
The DNA here is from genome assembly GCA_002763335.1 of Candidatus Woesearchaeota archaeon CG08_land_8_20_14_0_20_47_9. Classification (GTDB taxonomy): domain Archaea; phylum Nanobdellota; class Nanobdellia; order Woesearchaeales; family CG1-02-47-18; genus CG1-02-47-18. Next base: position 1,136 of record PEYS01000108.1, read on the forward strand.
TGATTAATAATGGCGTCGAGGCCGATGCTTGATTTTCCTGTCTGCCTGTCGCCTATGATCAATTCCCTTTGGCCTTTGCCTAGGGGTATAAGCAAATCAATAATTTTTATACCTGTCAAAAGCGGCTCTGTAACAGGCTCTCTTTCCATGACGCCGGGCGCCTCCCTAAAAACCGAAAACATGTCAGAGGCGGCAATGTTTCCCCTGCCGTCAATCGGTTCTCCCAAACCATTGACTATCCTGCCCAAAAACTGCTCGCCCACCGGCACCTGTAGCAGTTCGGCCAAAGAGGTAACGCTGTCCCCGACGCATATATCGCCTTCTTCGCCTAATATAATTACAAGAACCTCGCGTTGGTTAAAGCCCATTACGATGCCTTTTGTGCCCTGAGAAAACTGCACTATCTGGCCGTAGACGCAGGAGGGCAGCCCTTTTATCCTGGCTATGCCGCGCCTGACATCTTTAACCGTGCCCACTTCTCTGATCTCTATAAGCGGCATTTGCGGTATTCGGTATTCGGTTTTCGGTGTGCGGTTATTTGTATTTAACATTTGAACGCAGGCCCTTTATAAGATTTCGCGCCATTCTGCATATATGATCCAAATCTTCCAATAGCTCATCTTCAACTTCTTTGCTTATATATCTTAATTCTTTAGAGACAATGAGTTGGGTTTCTAACTCTGCGGATGAACCTAATGCTATATATAAGAACTGTATATATTCATTTTTGTATTGCCTTGTTTTACCTTCGGCAATATTAGAAGGAATGGATACAGCACATCGCCTCATTTGATTAGTCAAGCCATAAATCTCGTCTTTGGGAAAATCTTTAGTCGCAAGATAGACCTTTTTAACCAACTCTATTGATATCTTCCACACATCTAAGTCTCTATAACTTCTTATCGTTTCCATCTCATTAACCCCGCCAACCGCTAACCGAAAACCGCTAACCGCTAACCGCGCCCTTAAGATACGGTATGACCTTTTTCAGTTTATTCCTCAAGCTTCCATCTATGGTCAGCGCGCCTATTTGTATAATCAACCCGACGATGATTTCAGGGTCCACTATTTCCTCCAATTCCACGGGCACGCCGAGTTTATCCGAAAGGATACGC
>PEYS01000108.1:2307-3307 GCA_002763335.1 Candidatus Woesearchaeota archaeon CG08_land_8_20_14_0_20_47_9
TTTTAATATTCAGCAGGAAGAGGACGAAATGAGTCTAGAAGACAGGACGAAAGTTGTAAGTGCCGACGCAATTGCTTGGAATTTGATTTGTTGCGGTAACTTAGTGGAATCAATAGATAGTCGGTATTCAGTGATTAGAATAGAAATTACTGATAACGTTAAAGAGGAGTGGCAAAGAAGAGGTGCTAAAATAGAGGAACATAGGAATAACAGGGGCGAGGTTGTTAGAATGTATGCGATCGTAAAAGGGTTAGGACGGCATGGAAACTTAGCTCCTGCTGTTTGTTCTGATGATTTAAGAGCCGTTTTTCACCCTCAGGAAAAATTTGAGGACAAATGTAGGAACAATCAAGAATGGGGAAATTTTGGTAAATGGGGAGCAACACAATTAAAGAGAATTAAGAATGAATTTAGAGAAGATCTTGAAGATCGCGATAGGGAAAGACGGGCAAGAATAGTTTTTAAACCAGCAAGGAGAACAGAAGAATTTTGGACAGCAAGAATAGAAGAGAGAGATATTGAAGTTGATGGAGAGCGGAAAACAATAAGAGAAGTAGCGGTGAAGACGCCTGAGTGTTACCCAATTACTTCAATGAAAAGTTTTTTCGAGACTTATAGAGATAATGGGACAACCTTATTGGAAAAGCTGGTTTCAGGACAGCCGATTGACTGGAGAGAAGTTCAAGCAGATCCTTGGAAGACAAATTATTTAACTATAAGATTAAGGAAAGCTGTCGGTTTTTTTGCAATCTTTACTGCGGACTCCAAAGAAGGGTGGACGAGAGCGTTAATAGACATTTATACAAGGTTGAATTCAAGAGGAGTGCTTGAAGAATACTATGAAGGAACTCTCAATTTGCCGGTGCAAAAGATTAAACAAGAAGCTGAGCGGTTGGCAAATATTCACTTTCATAATTTAAAGGTGTGGGCAGACTACGCCGTACAAGGTGGAGTTGGTGGGCCTCAAGACAGATTAGTTACAGACCCTTATTCTCCTTCC
>PEYS01000024.1 GCA_002763335.1 Candidatus Woesearchaeota archaeon CG08_land_8_20_14_0_20_47_9
AGTGAGCCATCAAGAATAAGTATCAAGGGGCAATTTTCAGTTCGTCGTTTCGTAGGGGGGAATTCCGTCGTGTTTTTGCTTCTTTTTACAAAAAGAATAATAGTAGCACTAGCCACTGGACAGGGAGACGCAAGATTTATAAACATATGATGTCATATGCAAACATATGGGGAGAAAAACTGTCGCTTTAAGTCTTGATGAAGAAGTCTACGATTCATATAAAAGATATTGTGAAGATAACTCAATAATATTATCTCGAAAAGTAGAAACCTTTATGAAAGATGAATTAAAAAAAGGTAATGCAAAATGAGCAATAAATTACCATTTTTACACACACAGATTCTTGAAAGAGCATATATTAGTACAACTAATAATGGTTCTGTATTAGATTTAAACAGCCTATCTGAAGAAACAGGTTATCCTCCTCATAGTAAAATACTTGAGAGTGCAATCCAAAAATTGAATGAAAAAGGTTTTTTACAAACACAAATCATTGAAAATAATGGACTAAAATCAATTAAGATAAATATCCCTTTAGACAAAAAAGAATTTGTAAAGAAAATTATTCAAGATAGAAAAGTAGACTCCAATTTTATTCCTTCCATTAATTTTGAAGATTATTTTGATAAATTTCAAAAATCGCCTATTTATGATTGTAATATCAATAAGACAAAACTAGAATCACTTAATGGTTCTGGTATAGTCCACAAATGGTATGATTATTTAGAAGATTTTCCATTTGATTTCACATGGCAAAAAATCAAGGAACATTGTACAAAAAAAACAGACATTGTTATTGACCCATTTGCAGGTAGTGGAACGACTTTAATAACTGCAAAATTAACCGGACATGACGCGTATGGGATTGACGCAAATCCTCTTATGAAGTTTATTTCTGAGACTAAAACAGATTGGGATATAGATTTGAAAGCTTTTAAAAAAAATATGTTTCTTGTAAATAAAAAAATGCTAGATGGGTTTAATAAACTAGATTCGATTAAATTGAAAACCCAATTTATAGAACTAATGCCCAAAAAAGAATTAAATCAATGGTTAAGTCCTAATATGCAAAAGCAAGTGGCATTTACAAAGGAGATTATTGAAGAAATTGAGGATATTAAGATTAGAAACCTATTTTTATTTGCCATGTCTAAAAGTGCTTTTAATGGATCTTATGTAGCTTTATGCCCCGGAACAACTTTTTATCCCTATAGAAATAAAACTCCGTTTTATGAATTATTTGTAAAAAAACTAAACCAAATATATTATGATCTTAACGTTCTATCTAAGATGAATCATTATGGAAGAGTTAGAGTAATTAATGGTGATTCGCGGAATATTGATAAGTTAATTCCAAAAAAAGTTAAATTGAGTTTGACTTCTCCACCATATCCAAATGATTTAGAATATACTAGACAAACAAGATTAGAGTTATATTTACTTGATTTTGTTAGAAATATGGACGATGTACGAAATTTAAAGAAAACAATGGTTAAAGGTAGTACCAAATTGATATTTAAAGAGAGCGATAGTGCAAAATATGTTGAGAATAATAAACTTGTAAATGAAGTAGCAAATAAAATTGCAATCGCTTTAAAAGATAAAAATTGGGGTTTTGATTATCCTAGAATGATTAGGGAATATTTTGGTGATATGTATTTGAATCTTAAAGCGCATTTAAATATTCTTGATGATGACGGGGTTTATATTCTTGTTGTTGGAGATCAAACCTACAAAAATATAGTTATTCCTGTTGGTAAAATATTAGCGGAGATGGGAACAGAATTGGGATATAGGAAAGTGGTAATCGAACATCATAGAATGCGAAGAAGTACAACACATAATATCCCCTTGCCTGAAGAAAATGTAGTTTTATATAAGTAAACTTAGATTTTTTGAAATATTTTACCACTTATTTTTGTTAAAACAGAATCCATTATATCCGATTCGTCTATAGGTGCTTTTTGTGATATTGCTTTTTGTAATAAATCGGGGCTTGTAGAATAGGATTTTGATACATAAATTTTGTACCTATCTTCTAGCTTATCATATTTTGAACTTACAACAACAAATATTAAATTTTCATCTTTTTGAGGATTAGTATTTGTAATATCTGTCATCTTTACATTGTAAATACTACATAAAATATGGAAGAGGGAATCTTGAATAATCCATATAGATTTCTTACCAAAATGTTTAAACAAATAACCTTTGTCTATCATTTGGAGAGAACTCCCTTTTATCGACGCTTTTGAATTAAGCCCATAAGTGTAATTATTTTTTGTGATATCTTTACCATCGAAAAAATCTTTCACACATTGTACTAATTCTCTGGTTGCGGTAGTTGCATCTGATTGTAATTCAAGGTGTGCATAATCATGTACTGTAAACTCAGAGTCTCCTTTATGAGATATTTGACATAAAATGCCATCAGCTCTTCCATATACGCATAATCCTATTTCTGGAACAAGAATTAAATCTTTTCCGCCAAAAAACTTTTGTTTGATATAATCAAAAATAACCAATTTCCCAGAATTATCTCTTTCAAAGAATCTATAAGGGCATATAATTACAGGAGTTGAATTTTCTAGACCCCTGTGCATATGTAAAACTGAACATGCGCCAGATTGATGATGAAGCATTGGCTTTCCATCTTCATCTGTCAAGTTTGATTTTTTATTTACAGGATCACACTGACCTTTAGGAAAACCACTATAATATGGACACTTAAATTCCTTTCTAATTTTATTAACTCCTTCAGTTTTATTTGAAGGTGGAAATCCAAAAATTTCTGATACATACCTTGTCATATTTAAATACAGGTTATTATTCATATATAAATGTTCTTCTGTTTTCGCATTCAAGACGCCCCTATAAAATTTCTTTTTCCGCAGAAAAAGGCTATCGTTACGGAATTCCCCCCTCGTCGTTCGTCTTTAGTTAGTTTAGTTTTTAGAAAATTGCCCCCTTCGTCAGCCCCTGAAATTATTGAAACTAACATCTATTAAACCTACTTTTTGTCTTAGTTATACCGAAAATTATCCGGTTTAATATACAAAACGCATAATAAGTTATCCTCACTACTGCCTTCTTATTGGCAATAGAGGTTGTTTTGAGCATGGTTGGAAAAATAAACTGATTATGCTCAAAAGTTCGTGGGTATAGCCCTGCCCTTTAGGGCGAGAACTTTTGAGTCCGAAAATCTGCGTTTCGAAGCGAGGGGCGTAAAGCCCCGACTTTTAAGTGGGGATAGCCCCGAGCAGCAGATTTTCGTTACAGTTAAAGATTCGTGGTTACTCAAGGACACCCCTCTCACAGCTCAACCCTCACAGCCTTCCTATCAATATTCTCTCTCAGCATCTTTACAAGCTCTTCAGCCTTCACACCTAGCTTGAGCCTGCCGTCAAGGGTTCTCACTGCAACTGTGTTGTTCTCTTCTTCTTTCTGGCCGACAGTGATTATTACAGGTATCTCCTCTAGCTGGGCTGCCCTGACTTTGTAGGGCACTGATTCTGCCTTGCAGTCAAGGTCAACGCGCAGGTTTGTATCTTCAAGTCTTGCCTTGATCTTATTTGCATAATCCACAAATCTGTCAGCAACAGTCAGTATCCTGACCTGCACTGGCGCAAGCCATAGGGGAAAGCGCCCTGCAAACTGCTCTATCAGTATGCCCATAAATCGCTCGAGGCTCCCGTATATCGTACGATGAATCATCACAGGCCTGTGCTTAGCCCCGTCTTCGCCCTCATAAGTAAGGTCGAAATTCTCAGGCTGGGCCATGTCAAGCTGTATTGTGCCGCACTGCCATGTGCGCCCAATGCAGTCCTTGAGGTGGAAGTCTATCTTCGGGCCATAAAATGCCCCATCTCCTTCGTTCACCTTGTACTTCATGCCCTTTGCCTCAAGTGCCTGTCTAAGAGCCTGAGTTGCTGTCTCCCACTGCTCGTCAGTGCCTATCGCCTTCTCAGGCCTTGTAGATAACTCAACGTGGTATTCAAAACCGAATACTGAGTAGATGTAATCGCAGAGTTCTATGACCCCTATGATCTCGTCCTTTATCTGCTCCGCAGTCATGTAGATGTGGGCATCATCCTGTGTGAAGCAGCGCACCCTGAAGAGCCCTGCAAGCACCCCTGAGAGCTCATGCCTATGCACAATGCCGAGCTCTGCAACCCTAAGAGGAAGCTCCCTGTACGAATGTATCTTCTCAAGGTAGACAAGCATCCCCCCAGGGCAGTTCATGGGCTTAACTGCAAAGTCCTTCTCATCTATCCTGAGAAAGTACATGTTCTCCCTGTAGTTCTTCATATGCCCTGAGCGCTCCCATAGCTCTCTGCCAAGTATTATCGGCGTCTGTATCTCCACATAGCCACGCTTCCTGTGCTCAGCCCTCCAGAATTCAACAATGAGGTTTTTAACTATCATGCCCTTAGGTAAGAAAAAGGGAAAGCCAGGAGCTTCGTCATGTATTGAGAAGAGCTCAAGCCTCTTACCTAGCTTGCGGTGATCCCTCTTCTCAGCCTCCTCCATCATCTTTAGGTAGTCGTCAAGCTGCTTCTTATCAGGGAATGCTACCCCATAGATACGTTGGAGCTGCTTGTTCTTTGCATCTCCGCGCCAGTATGCCCCTGCAAGCTTCGTGAGCTTAAAGCCCTTAATGTAGCCAGTTGATGGCACATGCGGCCCCAGGCATAGATCAAAGAAGCCGTTGTTTCTGTAAATAGCTATATCGCCTTCAAGCTCCTTTATCATCTCAAGCTTGTAAGGGTTGTCATTGAAGAGTTTCTCTGCCTGCTCCCTGCTTATAACCTCCCTCCTGAATAGCTGGTCTTCAGCTACAATAGCCTTCATCTCAGCCTCGATCTTCTCAAGGTCTTCAGGGGTGAATGGGGGGTGGTCTATGTCATAGTAGAAGCCCTCCTCAACAGCAGGCCCTATTGTTAGCCTTGCCTCTGGGAAGAGCCTCTTAACAGCCTGAGCCATTACGTGGGCAGCACTATGCCTTAGAATGTTCAGGCCCTCCTTTGAGTCAGCAGTTATGATCTTCAGCCTAACATTCCCTCTAATTGGTGTGTTGAGGTCGCATAGCCTGCCATCAAGCTCTACAGCAACTGCGGCCCCTGCAAGCCTCTTGCCTATGCGCTTTGCTATGTCCATAGCTGTTATGCCTGCATTGTACTCCTCTGCTGAGCCATCTGGAAATGTTATCTTCACCTTCTTGTTGTCCTTATCATCCTTTGCCATTTTTATACCTCCATGTAAAGAATTATCAGGATATTAAAAAGCCTTGCCATTGGCAGCACGAGGCTGCTTAGCAAGTCAGAGCTGTTGTAGTCCCAACTGTCCCTTTTGTGGTAGTTGCTGTTCTGAGAAGAAGGGTTGTAATTCTATTGGTGTATCCACCGGAGTTCTCTAGAGCATTAAATGGATGTTGGCATATCATAATAGAATGTAGTAGAATGTTGTGGTATAAAAAGGTTTTTGAAGGCATCACTTGCCAGCACGTGGCTGGCAAGTGACGATATGTAAATCGTCAGGAAACCTGACAAAACCCGATGTCAGAAGGCGAACCCTACCCCATCTCCCCCAAGGCATCCTTAACACCTGCGTTCTCGAAGATTATCCTCTTTATAGCCTTTGTCATCTTGAGTGGCTGGTTGTGCTGCCAGACATTCCTGCCGACAGCCATGCCAGATGCCCCTGCACTCATAAATCCGTGCACCTTTGAGAGGAAGGCTGCGTCGTCCTGCTTGTCACCGCCAGCAACAAGCACCTTGACAAGCCCTGCTGACTTCACAACCCACTTGAAGTCCTCAACATCATTAGGGTAGCGTATCTTTATTATGTCTGCCCCAAGCTCTAGGCCGAGACGGGCTGCATGGGCAAGCAGGTGGCTCTCAAGCTCGTTCCTTACATCATGACCCCGGGGATAGACCCAGGCGATGACAGGCACATCACTCCTATGAGCCTTTTCAACTATCTGCGAGAATTCGCGGAGCATCTCTGCCTCAAGCCTGCTGCCAACATAGATAGTATAGCCGACAGCTGCCGCACCGAGTCTTAATGCCCTTTCAACAGAGCATACCTGTGCTGCATACGGCTCTGTCTTTGCAATGTTTGTCTTGCCATTGAGCTTTATGACAAGGGGCACCCCACCATAACACTTGCTAGCCCTGAAGTACTTCTCAGCAATCCCGTGATGGAGTATAACCGCATTATACCTGCCCTCAAATGCGATGTTGAGAATGTAGTTCGGGTCAATATTTGCTGCGTTAAAGACACTTGGGCCGTGCTCCAAGCCCTGGTCATAGGCGAGCATAAGCGACCTGCCATTGACAAAAAGCCTCCTGAGAGCCCGATAGTAGGCGTTCATCAAACCACCCCCCTTTTTAACAAACCAGATTATCAGGATTAGTATATAAATATTTGGGAAAACTTTGACCAACTCCCGTAGGGGTTGTTCAAAGCCCTCTTGGCTTTATCCCCATCTCTCCGCTACCTTTAAATATCAGAATCTATATTAGCCTTAGATCAGGCGGTTCAAAGGAGGGGTGATACAATGAGGAAAATGCTTGCTGTCTGCTTTGCTCTCTTCTTCTTGCTACTGGTCTTTGGTGGCTGTAAGAAGAAGGCTGAGGTAACAGCCCCCGAATCAATTACTCCGGCAGAAGAGGGGGCTCAGGCTCAGGAGCCTGAAGCTGCTGAAGAGCCTGCTGATGAGATTGAGGCGATCTCATCTGACCTAGATGAGGTGGATGAGATTGAGAGCGAGCTCAACCCTGATGACATGGGTGGCCTGGACAATGAACTGGATGAGATAAACTGGTAGCGCTAATGCCCACACCTTGAGGTCATGAGATGGTTCTAGAGATACTGATAAACCCTAAGAGGGCAGAGAGGAAGCCCTGGGAGATGTTCTTCATAGGCCTACTCTACTCGTCAATAGCAATATTCCTGGGCATGTGGATATTTGAGAAGTATGTAAGCCTGGTGATGGTCTTCCTCACAGTGCTAGGATGCACCCACCTCATACAGGGCACTTTGAAGATGGAGGAGGAGAAGGACACCAGGATAGGGGCTGAGGTAATGCTTTTAAAGGAGCATGGCAAGGCCTTATCATTTTTCATGTTCCTCTTCCTGGGGTTTGTTGTTTCTTTCTCATTCTGGTACATCATGCTCCCCTCAGATGCCATCAACCAGATCTTCAGCTCGCAGATAGACACTATAAGGGCGATAAGCAACATGACTGTCTCCGGAAGCTTCTCCTCGCAATCGAGGCTGTTCAGCCAGATATTCTTTAATAACATGAAGGTGCTCTTCTTCTGCATACTATTCGCATTCTTCTACGGCGCAGGGGCAGTGTTTATACTGGCTTGGAATGCCTCTGTTATCGGAACCGCCATAGGTAACCTTGTGAGAAATGCGATAAGCGTAATAGCAAGCGAGGCAGGGTTAGTGAGCATAGGAAACTACTTCGCTACATACTCCCTCGGGCTTATGAGGTATTTTATCCACGGACTGCCTGAGATACTGGCCTATTTCACAGCAGCCCTCGGGGCAGGCATAATATCAATTGCTGCAGTGAGGCATAACTTCGGCTCAGGCCAGTTTAAGCACATAGTATCTGACTCCTTTGACCTGATTGCAATCTCCATTGTAATACTATTCATAGCAGCGCTGCTTGAGGTCTTTATCACACCACTGCTCTTCTAGCCGAGGTCATTTATAGTCATTACTGTTATCCTTGTTTCCGCTGGCTTTATCTTTGAGTCCATGCCAACGAGGAAGTTGACTTCAGCCTTCTCAGCCACCCTCACCAGATCACGCTCTATAACCCCGTCAAAGACAGCTGCGTATACTGTGCTCAGGCTTGTGAGTGTAGCGGGAAGCTCGCTGACAGGCACCTTGCCCAGAATTGTGAGCTTGTTATCAAGCAGGTATGCCCCCCTTGTCCCTATAAGGTCCTCTAGCATCTCCCTGAATGTCTTTGACTCTTCTTCGCTCAGTCGAGGCAGCTTCCTCTTATCATTAACCCTGGCCTGTAGCACAGGCGTGGGCTCTCTCCTCTGTTGCTGCTGCCTCCCTGCCTCATCCGCCTGCTCCCGCCCTTGAACTTGGTGCTGGGACTTGGGCATTATCTCGAGCTTTGCCTGCTCTGCTGAAATCCTGCTTCTAAGTGCCTTGTGGATCTCCTTCTTTGTTATCTCCTCTACCTCCTTGCCATCAGGGGCCTTTGTGATGTAATCAACGTCAGCCACCTCAGTTATCTCCTTTATTATGAGGTCGCCTCCGCGATCGCCATCAACAAAGACAGTAACAACCTTCTTCTTGCACAGCTCAATTATTGTCTCAGGCACCGAGGTTCCATTCATGGCAACCGCGTTTTTCACCCCGTGCTTAAGCAGGTTCAGCACATCAGCGCGGCCCTCAACGATGAGGATCTCATCAGATTCATCTATTAGAGGCCCTGCAGGCAGCCTATCCTTGCCGTACTGCTGTATCTCCATAACCCTCACAGAGTATGTTACCTCATCAGCCAGCTCCTGGGAGTCTGGAAGCACGCCTTCCATAAGCTGTTTGAGAAGGCTCTTTGCCCTGGCTATGACAAAGTTCCTCTTTGAGATGCGTACATCCTCGATATGCTCGACCTTTATCTTCGCATTACACGGCCCTATCCTCTGGATAACCTCAAGGGCTGCTGCCACGATGCATGTCTCAGCCTTATCGAGTGATGATGGTATGAGTATTGCGCCGCTTGTTTTGCCAGCCTTTGTATCAACATTGACCTCGATGCGCCCTATCCTGCCTGACCTCTGAAGCTCCCTCAATTCCAGCTCTGAGCCGAGCAAGCCCTCGGTCTGGCCGAATATTGCGCCTATAACATCAGGCCTGTCAACAACGCCTTCAATCTGAATCGTGGAGTGAATAATGTACTTGGCTGAAATCGGACTTATCTTTCCCATCTTAAACCCTCCTTGCTGTTGAAGCTATAGTCCGTGTATTGCTTTGTGCTTTACTGCTTTAGCAAAAAACAAGAACTCGCATGGCTCAACGCATTATACTGCTTATTAGGTAAGTCACTAACCTACTTCAAACGGTTCTCCCTCAGCCAAATGAAAATGAACCATTTTGTGAGTGGTGATAATGAACCGAGCCTAAAGCCCTTGTCTTGTTTGCCTTCTTGATCCTAAAGGGGTTTGTCGCCCGTCTCCTAACCCCCAAATTCATTGCTTGAATCCGTAAAAAAAAACTTACGGGGCACATGGGTTAGTAGCGGTAACCCACCTGCCTTCTCGTGAACTCCTTCAGGTACTCTCAGTGGCGGGCTGTTCTGCACAGGGGTATCTTGAAATCACAGCCAGCATTCTCAGCTTGTGCTCATAAAAGGACCCACCTGCACAAACCCTGTTAATCACATCGAATATAAAAACTTTTTGACAAGCTACCTGCTTGCGTCTGACTGGCGCTCTACCTCAAGCTTCTTGGCAATGGCGTTTGAGGCAGGGTTCTGATTAAAGGCGTTTATAAGCTCCTCAGCCAGGGTGCTGGCAATGCCCCGCTTTGAATTAAATGACTTTGAATAGGCCCCCTGCGCAATATACCTTAGGGCAAGGTCTACCCTGCGTTGAGGGGCGCATTCAACAGCCCTGGGATAACGGGCACCCCCGTACTCTATTGAGATAATGCCCTCTCGCGCAGCAGCATTCTCCACTGCCTTTACCACCACAGCTATAGGGTTCTGTTTCGTCTTTTTCTCAATTAGCTCGAGGGTCTCCTCCATTATGTTGTACACTGTGTGTGCCTTTCCAGTGCAGTGATACGAGGTTATTTTGTGCTTCTTGCTCCTGTGTCCGGGGATCATGAGCTTGTTCATGAGGCGCTCGATAATAAACGCCCTTGACTTATAAAAACGGTTCTTAGCGTATCTTGCACCTGTCCTGGGAACAAAGCGGGGGGTGAGGCTAATATATTCCTTAAGCCCAGGGTCCTGGACACTTATTCCATCAACACTCCAGCGGTTAAATACCTTTACCTCAACCATGCAAGGCGAGGGTTTAAGAAGGGTATTTAAATCTTGCGCAAGGCTCATTCCTTCTCCCTTTCAGCCTTTCTGAGAAGCATTATAACTATCACAAGGAAGACGAGCCCTCCAGCGATGTATGGGGAGTAGAGCTGAAGATAGAGCATACCGGCTTCACCCCTTACAGATTCGTTTAACACCTGCACTGTGAGGTTGTCCTCAGGCTCTGGCCCTGATGAAAACAGCCCTGCCCTTAATACCCCTGCTGTGTAGAGTATCAGCGTGATAATAATAAAGGCCAGGGCAGTGATGATCACAATATCCCTCCTCCCCTTAGAAACCCCGTAATCATCAGCCTCCTCGAATTGGGAAGACGGTTTTACAATGCTGCTTGGGCGCAGATAAGCCTTAAGCCTCTTTGGCCTCAGACGCGCTCCCTGATCCTTAGGCTCCTCTTTTACTCTGCCCCCCGGGATCGTGATGTTGGCAATTAGTATTATAGAGACTGCTATCAGCAGGCCGTAAAAGCTGTAGCTAAGGTAGCGTAGTCTGCCATCCTCGCCAACTACCGGCCCTAGCCGGGGATAGGCTGTTGCATTGTACTCGTATTCGTAACAGCTCTCATTAAGGGCTGCTTTCAAGGGTTTTTCAAGCTCTAGGCTGCTCCTGTCAGTTGCAACAACAAACAACGTCTCCTTCTCCCCTGAAAACGAGCATGGGAACTTCAGGTATATGTATACCCTCTCTGTCTGGCCCGGAGGGACTATCCTGCTCTGAGGGTTAATAATCACGTATTCAGAGAAATCCCTTAGCGAGAAGGAGTATGTATCTGCGTAGTTTCCAGTATTCCTGACATCGTATACGAGCAACAGGGGCTCGCACCTGCAACCATGAGCTGCGTCTATTATCGGGGTTACCTCCATGTTCATACAGGGAGCTATGTGCACTGTCTGTGTTAGCTGCTTTTTGGCCTGCTGGCCTGTTATTGTTGTGGTAAGAGTATAGATCCCTGAGAGGAGGCATGGCTGGTTTATCGTGCCTACAACTGTCTTTTCCTCTCCTGACCTGAGGTAGAGCTGATTATCCTGCAGCGTGGAGAACTCTGCTAGCTGCCCGGATTGGCTTAAGAAGAGTGGGCTGTCCACATAGCCTGTGTTCTTCACTGTAAAGACATAGCTGATCTGGCTGCACATACACCCATAGTAATTTGCAGGGCCTGATGCAGTGAAATCAGGGCCCGCTGCCACAGCAGGCTGGAGCGTAAACAGGAGTGATAGAAGCGACAATAGTACAAGGCTGAGTAAGCTCCTCCTTACAACCATAACAAACCCCATTCACTACTTGGAGATAGTTAAGCTATTTATAGTTTTCTACCACAAAATATTAAAACAGAGCAGACCAGCAGTCTATGGAATGGGACTATTTGATAATATGCTTCACTCTGACCAGTCGCTCTTTAAAAACGAGGTCGCCCTTAGCTACGAGTTTATTCCGAAGACCATCCCATTCAGGGAGAATGAGCAGCATCATATTGCCAGCTGCATAAAGCCCCTCTTTGATGGTCGAACTGGACGCAACATCTTCGTATTCGGCCCATCAGGCCTTGGTAAGACAGTTGCGTGCAAGCACATCCTAGCTGAGCTTGAGGAGCAGACAGATGACATACTGGCACTGTATATCAACTGCTGGAAGCATAACACGAGCTTTAAGGTTATCAACGCCCTCTGCGATGCCCTCGCCTATAGGTTTGTCCAGAACAAGAAGACTAACGAGCTCTTCTCAGCTGTAAGGCAGATAATAAACCGCAAGTCAGCAGTATTTGTCCTTGACGAGGTTGATAAGGCAGAGGACCTCGACTTCCTGTACAGCATACTGGAGGAGATATACAAGAAGGCAATAATACTGATAACCAACACCCGCGCATGGCTCTCAACCCTTGACTCTAGGATAAGCTCAAGGCTGATGCCAGAGGTGCTTGAGTTCAGGGAGTACAGCAAGGCTGAGACTAATGGCATTTTATCTGAGCGCATCGGGTATGCCTTTGTCCCAGGAATATGGGATAAAGATGCGATTCAGAGGATTGTTGACGAGACATTCATGCGAAAGGACGTGCGCCTGGGCATATACCTTCTGAAAGAGGCAGGGAGCATTGCAGAGGAGAGGAGCTCAAGGCGTATAGAGCTCAGGGATGCTGAGGCCGCGATAGGCATAAGCGAGAGGACAGCCATAAAGGGGAGCGATCGCCTCGATGAAGAAGACAGGCAGATACTCCACACAATAGAGAGCAACCCTGACAGCAAGATAGGAGATGTATACAGGTCGTATCAGGAAGCGGGTGGCAAAAAGGGTTACAAGACCTTCCAGAGAAGGGTTGCAAGGCTTGCCAAGGACAACATGGTCAAGCTTGAGCGCATAGCTGGGGGAAGGGAGGGTAACACGACTATTGTCAAGGCAGTTAGGAAGGGCAGGGGCGAGAAGAGCTTGACAGAGTTCTGAGAGTTAAGAAAGATTTAAGTACTTATTGATAGGATTCACTATCTAAGAGCAGAAAACCCTGAATGCCGCGAGTTATGAAGCCTAATGCATTCAAAGTTTTCTGCGTCGAGTATCGTCAAAACCTGACACCACCTGAATCAGAGGGCTTTGAATAACCCCTGTAGGGGGTTATTCAAAGCCCTCATACAAAAAAGAGATGAGCCTATGAGAAGACCTGCTAAGGCCCTTGCCATCTTGGCACTGCTGTTGGTGATATCCTCACTTGTCCTAGGGCTTATGGTCAGGTCAGACCCGCCATCACCGCCTACAACGCCGCCATCACCGCCTAGCAGTGAGGGCACTTGCAGTGACGGCATACAGAACCAGGATGAAACAGGCATTGACTGCGGTGGGGTGTGCAATGCATGCAGCCCTACAGGGGATGCGAATGATACAGAGCCTTTTGAGGATACAGGGCCTATTGAGGAATCGCCTTACTGGTCAGGAAGCGGGGATACAGGGTATGCTGACAGCGGAGACGAGTATGGTTACGGTTCAGGATATGCTGCAGGCTCAGGGCAGCAAGATGCTGATGCTGGGGCTGGTGAGGCTACAACATCCACTGAGAGCAGCCAGCTAACCACTAAATCAGGCCAGGAGGGCCAGGCTGCTGGAGCTGAGAGCCCTTCAGGAACCCTTAATGAGGGGGCTGTCCTAAGGGAAGGCGTAAAACAATTCTTCTCAAGCCTTGCCAGCTCAGATGCTAGCGCCTTCAGGATGGGTGTTGACGCTGTTATACTCCTTATCCTTGTAATCATAGTCATAGACATTCTGAAGGTGAACCGCCTCTGCCGCCAGATAAACAGCACCCTGATAGGCATACAGGCAGGGTCGCAGAAGAGTGAGGCTGCAACGAATCAGCAACATCCACTAAGTCATTCTGCAGACGATAAGCATGACCCAATCAGCGGGTATGTTAGCTCCTGCCTCTCTAAGGGGATAAGCATAGACAGCGTAAGGGAGAAGCTTATAGCAGCAGGCTGGTCAGAAAGCCAGGTTGAAGATGTTCTTGCAAGGGAGCTGTCAGAGAAAGGGTAACGATATCGAGTAACAGCAAGTTTTAAATACATGCCGATGCTCGCCCTAGTCTCTATATGGCCCTTACAAAGAAGGAAGTGATGAAGATAAGGGGTGTTCTTCTTAACTCGAGGAGGCCGTACTTCATCTTCCACGACGACCCTGACGGGCTCGCCTCCTTTCTGCAGCTTTACAGGGCATGCGGCGAGGGCAAATGGGCAATAGTGAAGTCAACGCCGAGGGTTGATGAGACCTACCTTGAAAGGCTCAGGGAGTATCAGCCTGACACAGTCTTCATACTGGACATAGCGATGGTTGATCAGGAATTCATTGACAAGGCTAAAACAAGGGTCGTGTGGATTGACCACCACGCCCCAATTAAGCGATTTAATGTAGATTACTTCAATCCCCGCATACGCAATAAGGCAGACAACCAACCAGTCTCATACCTCTGCTATGAGGCTGCTGACAAAAAGGAAGACCTCTGGATTATGATGGTGGGGGTTGTGGGCGACTGGTGCCTGCCAAAGTCAAAATACACAAAGGAATTTGCCCAGGCCTACCCAGAGCTCTGGGGCAAGAGGATAGTCAGCCCTGACGAGGCCCTCTTTAACACCAGGCTTGGGGAGCTTATAATGGCTTTCTCCTTCATACTGAAGGGGAAGACCTCTGACGTAAACAGCAGTATCAAGGAACTGATAAAGATAGGAAACCCCCTTGAGATTCTTGAAGGCAAGAGCGAGGCAGGAAGGAAGATACTTGATAGGTATTGCAGGATAAAGCAGGTGTATGATGACCTGCTCAAGAGGGCCATTGAGAATAAAACTGCGGACAATGAGCTCGTCTTTATCTATCAGGACGATGACCTCAGCTTTTCAAAGGACGTTGCCAACGCCCTGCTCTACATGTTTCCAAACAAGCTGATAATTATCGGGCGTGAAAAGGGCGATGAGGTAAAGCTCAGCATAAGGGCGAGGAGACTCGTCATAAACCGCGTTCTGGAAAAGGCCTTGGCAGGGGTTAATGGTTACGGCGGCGGACACGAGTATGCCTGCGGGGCGTGCATAAAGAAGGATGATTTTGGGAGATTCCTAGCCAGATTCGCAGAGCTTGCATTGGCCACAAAGCCAAACCCGAAGCTGAAGAGGGAGCGGTGTTAGATAGCGTAACTTTACACTGGTCTGCGACTACTTTCTTCTTTTTCTGGAGAAGCGTTCTGCACAGCTCTCTGAACAGAAGCGATGCACCTTGCCGTTAATCTTCTCCTCAATAAAATCATCTGTCAGCACCCTGTCGCACCTAGCGCACTTTGACATCTGCTCCCCATGCTCATACCCTTCCATAAAGCCTTCCTCTTCAGGGCTTATCTCATCATCCTCCACAAGCTCCCCCCTGGCCTCCTCTCTGTATACATCCTCGTCTGCATCCCCCGTATCCATGTCAAGCAGGATATCGTCTTTGTTCTTTCTCTTCTTAAAACGCCTATTGGCAGCCATACTTATCACCCCCTCCACAGCCTGGCAGTAGGCAGCATCTAGCCTTCTGAAAATGCTGACAGCCTCGCCTGCCCACGAGCAGGCTGCTTATGCCTTAATCTCTGGTATGTTGCCCAGCTCATTCTGAATATGTCAGGATACCTATTAAAATTTTTCTCTGCAAACCCCCTAGTTAGGGGATCAGCAGGGTAGCCGGAGCCGAAGTCAATGCCTATACTCTCCTTTATCCTTTCTATCTCGCTGTCCCTCAGGGTTTTGGCTATTATGGATGCAGCTGCAACAACTGCATGCCTCTCTGCCTTGTGCTCAACAATAATGTCAATCTTCATGTCAACCATTCTGAGGAGGGCTGATTTATAAGTTACAGTGTTAACACTTGGAGAGTCTATTATGGCCTTCTCAGGTTTTAACTCCCTGATAATCTCGGCAATCTTCAGCATCTCAAGGTTATTGAGGTTTATGGTTTCTACAGCCCTGTCAATCTCTCTAGGAGGGATTATGCGTATCGCATACGACTTCACATGGGACTTTATAAAGCCTGCCAGGGCATCACGCCTCTCAGGTGTTAGAAGCTTAGAATCCTTCACCCCGTTTTCAAAGAGCCTGCCCTCACCAGCCTCATCAGTAAGGACGCCGCATACAACCATCGGGCCTATAAGCGGGCCTCTTCCTGCTTCATCTATGCCGCAGATCAACATGGCTTGGGAATGTGGGGAACTATTATTTAATGGTTGCTCAAACTTGGTTCATACTCAAAAGT
>PEYS01000048.1 GCA_002763335.1 Candidatus Woesearchaeota archaeon CG08_land_8_20_14_0_20_47_9
CGTTTCGAAGCGAGGGGTGTAAAGCCCCGACTTTTAAGTCGGGGATAGCCCCGAGCAGCAGATTTTCGTTACTTTTTCCCATAAGAACACCTCCCTTTTCTTAATGATCCTATCGAGGAGGGCGTGCTTATTTTTCGATCCCGACACGGATGACATCTGTGGACTTTGAATAGCGAGGCGAGCTGCAGGCGAAGCCGAGTCTATTCAAAGCCTACTTTGCCAAAACTTAATATACAACCTATACATCTTGCCTGGGCATGGACAAGGCACTTGCCAGGGCACTCTACTGGCTTCCAAGGGTGATGGGCATATTCTTTGCAGTGTTTATCAGCTTGTTTGCGCTTGACGCCTTCAGGGGAGGTTTCTCCCTGCCGGGATTTGCTATTCAGCTTATACCTGCCTTGATTGTGGTTGCAGCCCTCATAACTGCTTGGAAATCAGAGCTGATTGGAGGGGCAATACTTGTTATCCTGGGATGCCTCTACATAATGGTGGCGTGGGCCAGGTTTCCCCTCACTGCCTATCTTGTGATCTCTGCTCCGCTATTTGTGATCGGGGGGCTGTTTATTGTGGGGTATTTTTATGTGGAGAACACAGTCTAGATTTACATTGCGTTGTTTTCAGTTCATCAAAGCAGGAATTTTCCTTAACATTCTATCTTTATAAGTTCCTTTACCATAAGCTAAACCATCAACTAACTCTTCAAGCGTTATATTGCCTGTACATAGGGCCTCAAGTAATTTACCTTGTAACATTCAGGGTTGGAGTTTCTTAATGCTTATAAACCAACAACTAATAACCAATAACTGTCTCGTCTCTCATAGCTCAAGACTGGTTGGCTCTACCGACTGAATCTTACCCGGGTTGTTCATCAGTATCTTTCCAGCCTCTCTTGCAGCCTTAATTGCGATGGCTTTGAATTGCATACAAACCCCTCCCAAACCTCAACAGCCTCTCTCTTAGTATCCTCAACTGTCTTTGGCGGGTCTGTGTTTATGTAGCAGACTTTAGTCCCCTTACTCTCAAATATTTGCCTTAACCATTCGCTCTCATATACTCCCAGCACCTTTTTCTGGAATGCAACCTGGTCGTATATTGCATCGTCCTTCTTGCTCCTTTTGGAGAGCCTCTCTACAGCAACCTCCGGCCTTGTTATCACTAGGATAAGCAATCCTGGGGGGTGCTCTAAAGCCAGTCTGTTCCCTGGCAGCGCCATGACCTCTTCCCTTGTTATCCTGCCGCCATCGCTGTCCTTCTCAGACTGTATCGGCTGATATACAAGCGAGGTTACAACACCCCGGTCCTGGAATATTGTCTTACCTGCATCAAGCGCTGGTATGATAAGCCTCTTGTAGAGTATCTCTCGGTCAAGTGCAAATGCATGCGCTGTGGAGACTGAACTGTAATGCCTGCTGTTCTTCTTTACAATCTCCCCTCTTATGACCTTGCCGATCATTGTAAATGCAGGCTCAGCTGAGAGTATCACATCATAGTCGCTTATTTCAGAAAACTCTGGGATTACGTCCCTCTCTTTAGACAGCTCGGTTACATCAACAGCCTTGAGGTTCTTTTTCACTGCCCATTCCTTTAGAGCCTCAACCACCACCCCCTTTCCTGCTCCGTCCATGCCGCAAACCATCACAAAGCGGTTCTGCATACTTAGCCCCTCCTCGCAAGTGTCTTAACCCTCTGGCAGCCAGCAATCTCCTCAATCACCACTACGCTCTCCTTAGGGAGATGAGCCTTCCAATTGCCATTGCTTACCATAAGCTGCCTCACCCTTGTCGCGTGGGTGTTTCTCCTGAACTCTGGGGATTTAACCTTAATATTGGCTTTCTCAATAAGCCCTCTGACAAGCTTGTCGCCAGAGTATACAATTGAGAACTCAGGTAGCTGCTCTTTTAAGTGAGCAACCCATTGAGTGTCATCAGGTATGTCCTCTACGCAGAATACCCTGAACTTCTTCTTTATATTGTGCTTAAGATAGCCCTTCAGCATCCGCTCGCGTTCCTTGCAAGTAAAGGGGTTGTCTACAGGCCTTGAGCCAGGCATTGCATTCTTATGATCATACTGTGCGCTGCATATTGCAATCAGGAGCTCCTTAACATCCTCGTTGCCTGCTGCTGCCCTTATCAGATCGCAGTGTCCAAGATGCAGGGGCTGGAATCTTCCGGGGATTAAGGCGCGCATAAACAGATAGCATGGCTTGAGGTTTATCTTTTTTTCGATAGAAAATCTTGAATACACTCGGCTTCGCTTGCAGCTCGCCTCGGCATTCAAGATTGTCAAAATCTCGCCCGCACCAAGCCAAAGACTGGAGACTCAAGACTGACCTCCTTCCGATAGCTTTATATCATAACTTGGTTATGCAGCCTTTATGCCATCCATAAAACTAATGCTAATCTCCCCTGATGGCAGGAGGTTTGCAGTTAAGGAATACGCTGACCTTCATACAAACTTCGGGCTTGTAAAGGGCGAGGACATCAGGAACGCAAAGCCGGGGCAGTTATTAAAGTCAAACACTGGCAAGCCCTTCGCAGTTATAAAGCCGGGCTTCATTGACCTCTTCAGCAAGATGAGGCGCTCAGCA
The DNA here is from genome assembly GCA_002763335.1 of Candidatus Woesearchaeota archaeon CG08_land_8_20_14_0_20_47_9. Classification (GTDB taxonomy): domain Archaea; phylum Nanobdellota; class Nanobdellia; order Woesearchaeales; family CG1-02-47-18; genus CG1-02-47-18. The sequence goes on from PEYS01000048.1 coordinate 2,591, forward strand.
CAGATAATGAGCCCCAAGGATATCGGTTTAATAATCGCCTTTACAGGTCTAAACTCAAAGAGCCTTGTTGTAGATGCAGGCTCTGGCAGCGGAGCCTTATGCTGCGCACTTGCAAACATTGCAAAGAGGGTTGTAACCTATGACTTAAGGGATGATTTCATCGAGCTTGTCAAGAAGAATATTGAGCTTCTAGGGCTTAAAAACATCGAGGTTAAAAGGGGTGATATCTGCTCAGTCGTAGAAGAGAAGAATCAAGACCTCCTATGCCTTGACATACCAGAGCCGTGGAATGCGCTTGGGACTGCAAAGGCATGCCTCAAGGTTGGGGGCTTTCTCGTTTCTTACTCGCCATGCATAAGCCAGTCTGCTGCCATAAGCGATGCTATTGAGGCATCGCCCTCCCTCATGCTCTTAAGAACTGTTGAGCTTATAGAGCGCCTCTGGGAGTTAAAGGGGAGAAAGCAGCGCCCAATGTCCTCAGGTTTGATGCATACTGGCTTCATAACATTTGCACGCAGGATATACACATGAAAACTGCAGTTTTATGAGGTTGAGCTTGATTGATGCCCCTCTTTTCTTAGTGGTTATATCGATGGGGGCTGGCTTATTTTTCGATGCAGACACAAATGACGTTTGAGGGCTTTGACTAAACCAGCGCAGCTGGGTTAGTCAAAGCCATCAATCGTATACTACTGCTCAGTAGAAAACTATTTATATACATTCTTACTAC
>PEYS01000159.1 GCA_002763335.1 Candidatus Woesearchaeota archaeon CG08_land_8_20_14_0_20_47_9
TTGACACGGCGAATTTTTAGACTCAATTTTCGCCCTAAAGGGCGGAGCTTTAAACTCAGGCGAAAATTGAGTAACTGACAATAAATTTATTAAGCCCTCATCCACTCTCAATACCATGTCACTCACCCTTATCGGCCTAGGGCTTTGTGATTACAACGACATCTCGCTGCGTGGCTTAGAGGCATTAAAGCAAGCTGATGTTGTATACTTTGAGAACTTCACCAACATTCTTGCTTGTAGTATTAAGGAGATGGAGAAGGCTTATGGCAGGATGATAACACCTGTCAAGCGGGAATTTCTTGAGCCAGGCGAGGGGCTTATTGCTGAGGCGCAATCAAGGCGTGTTGCACTGCTTGTTATCGGCGACCCGCTTACTGCTACAACCCACATAAGCCTCTTTCTCAGGGCTAAGGAGAAGGGCGTAGCAGTTGAGGTGATACACAATGCATCAGTAATGTCCGCAGTTGCCATAACAGGGCTTCAGCCATACAAGTTCGGCATGACAAGCAGCCTGCCATTTCCTGGGAGCAGCTTTAAACCAGAGACAGCCTATGAGGTTATAAAGAGGAATAAAGCCAGCGGGATGCACACGCTGCTCCTGCTTGACCTGAAGCCTGATGAGGGCAGATTTATGGGCATTGGCGAGGCCATAGACATCCTGCTTAGCATTGAGGAGAAGCGCCTCGATGGGGTCTTCGCAACTAACACGCCTTGCATTGGGTGTGCCCGCCTTGGCTGGCCTGACTGCAGAATAATCTGCGGCAAGGCATCAGAATTGAGAAAGGCTGATTTTGGCAAGCCACCGCACTGCCTAGTTGTGCCTGGAAGCCTGCACTTTGTTGAGGAGGAAGCGATAGGGGGGTATAGGCTAAATCACTCTTAGATGATATATATGTCATGACTTGTAAAGTCGGAAGTAAAGCCATGGTGGTAGTGTGGCAGATGGATTTTCGTTACAGAAAAAATCCAGATCTTGAACGCAAAGTTGTAGAGATTTGTAACAGGATCCCAACGTTAAATGAATCCCTTTTTATAAAGATTAAAGAGCGCCAAACAGAACACCAAGAGCTCTTAAAAAAGATTGCTGGACTGTAAGAGTCAATGAGGAACCTTGATTAAGGGTTTGCTGATATGAAATAAGGGGTTCCAACGACCCTTTTAGGAATTTGACTATCCTACATTCTCCTTCTTCTCCTTAATCCTCTTAAGAATACCTTCCTTTCCCTTCCAGTCAAGGGCCTGCTCAAGAACATCGGCGATGTTCTCAACTGCAATCAGCTCTATGCTCTTTAGCTTGTCCTTTGATATGATTATGTCTTTGATGTTTGCCTTTGGAACAATTACTCGCTTTAAACCAGCCTCGATCGCAGCCTCAACCTTTGATGTAACACCCCCAACAGGCAGAACCTCACCTCTAACTGAGAGGCTTCCAGTCATTGCAATGTCCTGCATTACAGGAACCCCCTTAAGGGCGGATATTATTGCGGTTGCAACTGCAATGGATGCTGAATCACCCTCAACCCCCTCATAGGTCTGGAGGAACTGCACATAGACATCGTACTTGCCCTTGATGTCCTCGCCAAAGTACTTCTTTATTATGGCAGAGACGTTCTTCACAGCCTCCTTTGCAATCTCTCCGAGCTTGCCAGTTGCTATGAACGCCTTCTCCTCGCCACCAAGAGCAACCTCAGCCTCAATAGGCAGGATCATGCCCGAGTCAACTGCGCCCTCAGTGCCTATGACTGCAAGCCCGTTAACCCTGCCGATGCGCTTGCCCTTTGTGATTATGACTTCATACTCCTTCTTGTGCTCGATAAAGTGGTCAGCGATCTGCTTCTCAAGTGTTCTCGCAATCTTCTTTGCATCAATCACATGCTCTCTCAGCACTAGCTTCGCCTTACGCTCCTCTGCAATGTCGCCTGCGGCCCTCACAATGCCTCCCAGCTCGCGAAATCTTAAGCTTAGATGCCCCTTCCTGTTTGCCCTGCGCTTGGCCTCGTTCACAATCTCCTCAACAGCCTCTGCTGAGAAGTGGGGTATGCGCTTGTCCTTCACCACCTCCTGGGCAACGAGGCGGGCGATCTTCATCCTGTTCTCAGGGGTGTCCTCCATAGTAGCCTTCATATAAACCTCGTAGCCATACCCCCTGATTCTCGACCTCAAAGCAGGGTGCATGTGCTTTACAGTCTCCATGTTGCCTGCTGCCACGAGCACAAAGTTGCACGGTACAGGCTCTGTCCTTACCATTGCACCTGCAGATCGCTCACTCTGACCAGTGATAGAGTACTTGCCCTCCTGAAGCGCGGTTAATAACTCCTGCTGCGTTGCTGGATGGAGGGTTGCGATCTCATCCACGAAGAGCACGCCCATGTTTGCCTTGTGTATCATGCCTGCAACCACCCTCTCATGAGCAGGCGTGCCTAAGCCCCCTGTCTGGAATGGGTCGTGAAGCACATCGCCAAGCAAGGCCCCGGCATGAGCCCCAGTAGCGTCCATAAATGGGGCGTGCTTTCTGCTGAAGTTATCCACCACAACTCTGGGCACGTTGCTCCTGCCCTCTGTCTTTTTGCCGAGACTCATGAAGAGCCCAAAGGCAAAGACAGCCATGATGCTAACCACAGAGAAGGCAAAGAACATAATCCCTCCAAGCATGGGGCTTCCGCCCTCCATAGTGGAGTAATGATTAAAGGCCCACCATGGTATAATCATCGCCATTGCAAGGAGTATAAACATGATCACGTTCTGATACTTGAAGAGGTTTGTGAACTCGCGGCGGGCAGCAAATACTATCTCGCGGCCTTTGCCAGCAGGCACAGTCCTTATCAGGGGTGTGTGCTCATCATTGGGATTAGGAAAACTGAGTATGTCAACAAGCTTCTCCTTAGGGAGGAGCTCGGCAAGGGCCATGCCGAGCATTGACTTGCCTGTGCCAGGCTCGCCAATCAGGAGGACATGCCTTCTCTGGCGGGCAGCCTTCCTTACCACCTTAATTGCATCATCCTGGTCAATAACCTGATCTATGATGCTCTGACTTACCCTGATCTCTCTTGTGCTCTTGAATGTGAATTCGCCAGCCATGTCTGCTGGTTACAACGACAGGTATATAAAAAAGTTTGCTTAAACACTTAAACAAGATCATTTTAGGGCCTTTAAATGCGGTTTTAAGGCGTTCAAAGCAGTGCAGAGGTGATAAGACTTGCTGAGAGTAATAGATAAGGCAGATGTTAAGGGGAAGAGGATTCTTGTACGCGTAGACTATAACGTTCCTCTGAATAAGGGTGGGTCGATAAGCAATGACGAGCGCATAAGGGAGTCTCTTGAGACCATCAGGTATCTTGTTAAGAAAAAGGGGAGGGTAATACTTATAAGCCACCTCGGAAGGCCTG
>PEYS01000225.1:0-3372 GCA_002763335.1 Candidatus Woesearchaeota archaeon CG08_land_8_20_14_0_20_47_9
GGATAATGACAAGATTGTGCTCTTCCTGGGAAGGCTCACATTCCAGAAGGGACCTGACCACTTCCTATACGCAGCCAAGAGGGTGCTTGAGGTTGAGCGCAATGTAAAGTTCGTCATAGCAGGCTCTGGTGACATGGAGCGGTTCATAATTGAGAAGGCTGCTGAGCTAGGGCTTGCCAATCACGTTCTCTTCACAGGATTCCTAAAGGGGAGGGATGTTGATAAGGCCTACAAGATGGCTGACCTATACGTTGTGCCCTCTGTTTCTGAGCCATTCGGCATAACCCCTCTTGAGGCCATGCGCAACGGCACCCCTGTGCTGATATCAAAGCAGAGCGGGGTCTCAGAGGTCATAAGTCACTGCCTGAAGGCGGACTTCTGGGACAGGGATGAGATGGCAAACAAGATAATCGCTGTCCTGAGGTATGGGGAGCTACACCACGAGCTCAGCAGAAACGGCTTTAGCGAGGTAAGAAGGTTCAACTGGGATGAGCCGGCACAGAAATGCATGGATGTCTATAATGAAGCAATCACAATGGGGGGTTAGCGGATGGTAAGCGTATGCTTCTACTTCCAGGTGCATCAGCCGTATAGGTTGAGGCGCTACTCAGTATTTGAGATAGGGAGGAACAGTAACTACTTCAACGAAGAGCGCAACATGCATGAGCTTAGGAAGATCGCAGAGAAGTGTTACCTCCCTGCAAACATGCTTATGCTGGAGCTTCTGAACAGGCATAAGGAGTTTAGGATAGCCTACAGCTTCTCAGGGGTTGTGCTTGAACAGTTCGAGCAGTCAATGCCTGATGTGCTGAGATCATTCCAGGATCTTGCCAGCACCGGCCGTGTTGAGATACTGGACGAGACTTACTATCACTCGCTCTCATTCCTCTATTCAAAGGATGAGTTCAGAAAACAGGTAGCGCTACACAGGGCTGCGATCAAGCGCCTGTTTAATTACAGCCCCCAGGTATTCAGGAATACAGAGCTTGTATACAACAACGAGCTGGCCCACTTCATAGAGGAGATGGGGTACAAGGGCATACTTGCTGAAGGGGCTGATCACATACTGGGCTGGAGATCCCCAAACTTCATCTACAAGCCGAAGACAACAGAGCATGTAAAGCTCCTCCTAAAAAACTACAAGCTCTCTGATGACATTGCCTTCAGATTCTCAAACCGAGGCTGGGAGGAGTGGCCCCTCACTGCCCCGAAGTTCAGCCAGTGGGTGAGCGCTGTCAACGGGAACGGCCAAACAGTAAACCTCTTCATGGACTACGAGACCTTTGGCGAGCACCAGTGGGAGGACACAGGCATTTTCGAATTCATGAGGTATTTGCCTGGGGAGCTGTTAAAGCACCCTGACAACAACTTCAAGACCCCGTCAGAGGTCATAGATACCTATCCTACCATGGCTGAGCTTGACATGCACAGCATAGTATCATGGGCTGATATTGAACGAGACCTGAGCGCCTGGCTTGGCAACAACATGCAGCAGTCTGCCATAAACAAGCTCTACGCCCTGGAGAGGGCTGTAATCAAGAGCAGAGACAAGGAGCTTATAAAGGCTTGGAGAAGACTGCAGATCTCTGACCACTTCTACTACATGTGCACCAAGTGGTTTAATGATGGCGATGTCCACAAGTACTTCAACCCTCACGACAGCCCCTACGAGGCCTTCATATCATTTATGAACGTCCTGAACGACCTTGAAATCAGGGCTAGGAAGGCCCTCAGGAAGAGCTCTACAGAGAACAGCGTGCTTGACAACAGGGGCGCTGGAGCGTCAGGGAGCTTGCAGAGGCAGCAGCCAAGCTATAATGGTTTAACTTAAAAATGATGAGGGAAAGGGTATCTGTGGAAGATGCAAGGAGGATACTGAGAAGGGTTCCTGCTGACAAGAGCTTCTGGCTCTGCACAAACAAATACCTAAGAAACCTGAAGGAGCTTGCAGAGGCGCTTGTGGATATTGACAACGACACCTTCAGGTATCATGTGAACAGGGATAAGAACGACTTTGAAAACTGGATAAAGAACGTTGTTGGCGATAAGAGGCTTTCACGCGAGATTGCCAGGATAAAGACAAAGGAAACCCTTAAGAAGAAGATTGCAGAGCGCTTCAACGAGTTATCAGCCATTGTCAAGGCCCACAGACACAGGGCAGAGACTAAGAAGGCTGCTGCCAGAAGGAAGAGAAAGAGGCGGAAAAAGAGCGCGGCAGCTAGAACAAGAAACAGGAGAAGGCGGTCTGCAAAGGGCAGAGAAAGCCGCAGAAGAAATACTTAAAAGTTCGTGGGTAGCTCGCCCTTTAGGGCGAGAACTTTTGAGTCCAAACAAGCTGTGTCAAAGCGAGGGGCGTAAAGCCCCGACTAAGCGCTTGATAGCCCCGAGCTGGCGAATTTTTTTTACTTGACTTCAGAAAACATTGAATACTGGGCTAGGAAGCCGAGTGCATTCAAGGTTTCCTTTAGCGAAAAAAAGGGGGTGTAGCGTATGAATAGTCGTGTTTCATCTGAGGAGGCTAGGAGCATGCTCTCTGACGTGCCTCCAGGGCAGCACTTCAACATCCACATGGGGAGTTCTATCCGTAACATCAGGGAGCTTGCAGAGGCAATAGACATCATGGATGAGCGATCGTTCAAGCATCACATGCGTGATGATAAGAACGACTTTGCAACCTGGGTCAAGGACGTCATCGGGGATTTTGAGCTTGCAGCAGAGATGCAGCGCATAAATACTCGGGAAGGCCTTGTCAATGCCATAAAAAGGCGCATTCTAGACCTTGCAGAGGCTGAGAGCAGCGGGCCAGCTAAGGAGATAGCTGTTCAGGAGACAGCTGCTGCCAGTAAAGCCGAGGCCCAGGGAGCAAGCCAGGAGGCTGCTGCAAAATGGCATGCTGAGAGGCATCACAGAAGAATGGAGTTTCTAGTCGGTATCATCATAGGAGTCGTGATAGGAATCCTTCTGAAGATGCTGATATGATAGAAAGATTAGAACTGCTACTTTACATCATTTAGCAGATCATGCAAGACAAAATGCCTTATCAGGCTGCACTTCTCACCGTAGGGGTATTCCCTGCATCGCCTTGGTCTATGCTCATAGATTGCGCAGCCTGCAACCCCATGCTCAATCCTGAGAAAATAGCAGTAGTTGTTAACACGCCTCATTATCAGCCTGCCCTTATCATCATCCTGCGAGAAGTCCTCCAGGCTTAAGCCTGTCTTCTTAAGCATCTCTATATCAGGCTTTTCAAGCTTCACAGCCATGCTGCAGCAGAGGCCGCAGCGCCTGCATCTGAAGGGCATGTAGTTGCTGTAGCAGTGCAGGTTATAAAGCTTGCTGATTTGGTTCTGGTGCAATAAAGGGTGACTGCTA
>PEYS01000225.1:3388-3773 GCA_002763335.1 Candidatus Woesearchaeota archaeon CG08_land_8_20_14_0_20_47_9
AATAATTTCTGTTTTCCTTCTATTAAATTCTTCATTCAATTCCTTTGCTTTGTACCCCAATGGTTCAACGATTTCAATGTAGAACTCTTTTTTATCACTAATCATATACCAAAAATCTTTTCTTCAGCAGAGGATAACTTTGCATCTAAAAAAGAGGTAACCACTTCTTGTGCTGTTAATAGATTCTTAGCACGGAATAAATAAGGATTCTTCTTGCGTAATAAATCATTAAATTCTGTGCTCTCAAGACATTGAAGTCTATTTTCATGAAAGAGTTTAATGTTGCTCTTTACGAATTCTTTGACTTCACTTATGCTTATTTGGTTCATTAAGTAAAAAAAATTCGCCTGCTCGGGGCTATCCCCGACTTAAAAGTCGGGGCTTT
>PEYS01000103.1 GCA_002763335.1 Candidatus Woesearchaeota archaeon CG08_land_8_20_14_0_20_47_9
AGTCGGGGCTTTACGCCCCTCGCTTCGAAACGCAGATTTTCGGACTCAAAAGTTCTCGCCCTAAAGGGCGGGGCTATACCCACGAACTTTTGAGCATTTTTGGTATTTAATGAATAATGTGATTATATTCAGAGATAATTGGAAAGAAATTGTTACACAGGAATGTTTATTGAAGGGTTATTCACAAAAAACCATTCGTAACTATGTCCATCACACAGAGAAGTTCATATCATCGAATAAGACTCCAAGAGAATATTTACTTTCGCTTATAGAAAATGGCAAATCAGATGAGACCGTAAGGTCCACAGGATTCGCTATCAAGTTTTATCTGACTATCCTAAAAAAAGACTCATCTGAAATTCTCTCGGTTCTGAATGATCTCCCCAATGTAAAAAGAGAGAAAAAACTACCCATAGTTTTATCAAAGGAAGAAATTGAATCAATGATTAAATCGACTAAAAACATAAATCATCGTCTAATCATTCAAGTAGGATATTCAGATATAAGCACAACTTTGATTTATACGAAGGTTTCAAATAGAGCACTATCAAAAATCAAAAGCCCTTTAGGTGACTAATTTTATGTCAGAGATGGGGCTAATACCATAACCTTCTCCTTCAACGCAGTTATCACCTCCTCAGCCCCTGCCTCTGCGCTCCCAGTTGCAAACTGCCCCCTGCCTCCTCCCTTGCCACTGAATTTTGCAAGTGTTTCCTTAAGCAGCTTCGGGGCATCTATGTTGAGGTCTGCTGAGGCCATTAGAGTAAGGGTTGTTCTCCCTTCCTGCCTGTTTGCAATTGCTACAATTGTTTTTGCATCCTCTGAGAGCCTTCCTGCAATCTGGGTAATTTGTTTCTGGTCAAAGTTGTCTGTTGTCTTAGTTATTAGGGTGATGCTGCCAATTTCTTTCTTTTCATCGTCGCTTATGTTTGCCAGTTTTTCAGCCTCTAAGGAGCGGAGCTGTTTCTTCATCGCCTCAAGATCTTGCTGCAGCGAGGTTATTGTCTCGTGTATTCTGCTTGGCTGCACCCCTAGCTGTGAGGCCGCCTCTCTGGCTGCCAGAGCTAGCTCAAAGAGTTCTTGCCTCGCGTTTGTCTTAAACCTTATCTCGTAGCTCCCTTTAACAATGTTAAACCCTGTTATGAGTATGTTACCTACTTGGGTTGTGTTCTTGACGTGTATCCCTTTGCATGCTGCTGTGTCAAAGCCCTCAACCTCAACTATGCGTATTGTGTCTGATTTTATCCTGTCAAGCCTTATTCTGAGCTCTGGCATTGAGGCTGCGGCATCCTTCTTAACAAGCCTTGTCTTAACAGGGCGGGATTCCCATATCACCCTATTTGCAATTGCCTCTGCCTCGCCAAGCCTATCCCAGTTCAGGTCTTTACATTTGACATACAACCTTGATTCTTTCACTTCGAGACTGATCTTATCCAGCTCAATGTCTTTAATCACATTTTGCAAAGCTTTGAATAGTACATGCTCCCCTGTATGCATCCTCACAAGTGCAAGCCTCCTCCCTGCATCTAGGTGCTGTTCAACATCATCCCCTGGCTTTATGCTACCCCTGACTGAGCTCAGCCTGTGAAGCTCCCTATCGCCTCTTTTAAATACCTCAATAACCTCTGCTTTAAAACCATGGGCTGATAGCTGCCCTAGGTCACAGGGCTGCCCCCCTCCGCCTGGGTAGAAGATAGATTCTCCGAGTTCTACAAGGGTGTCTGAACCATCCTGTTCTAATGACTTCACCCTTGAGGTTTGCTCATAGACTTCTGCCTCATGATATTTCATCATAAAAGCCCGTAAAAGCGCATTCTCAAGCATTCTGCCGATTTCATTATGGTGTCTTCTGTGCCTTGCACTGTTATGCAGGTTTTGTCTGCCTTGATGCCTGTTTCATTTCCCAGTTTAAGGTAGATTGTTTTAAGTGCCTCTCCGCACTCTCCCTGAGGTAGCTTGCTGCATTTCTCACCTGCTTTTTCAGTACACGCCTCAGCTGTCTTTATTTTGTGGATTATGTATTGGCCTGTGCGAAGGTCTGTCAGCAGGGTTTCAAATGCCCTGCTGCATAGGCTGCTCTCAAAGCATCCAGGGTCTGTTAATAGCAGGACCTTACCTTCTGGATTGTCATACCAGTCTAGGAAGAATCTTGCGTCAATTGACCATTCAATTGGGATAGCGTCTATCTCTTCAGGCAGGTTGCTGAACTCAACATCAAAATCATCGCCTGAAATGGGCTCAATATGGAGTCTCCAGCCCCCGTCATATTCAAGCAGAAGTTGGCCGTCAACTACGTGGTATTCGGGGCTGACAGCATTGAAGCGGCAGTTTGCATTGTCCTGTTCTGCCAGTGGCGTTATGCTCATTGTTTTGTGCCTCAGGAAACATATCTTATCGATGGAGAACATGGATATTGTGTCCTTCTTTGTTACTGTGTCTGGCTGCTTGTTCTCAGCACAGCTTGTCCTGACACTCTTAACTCCATCTGCTCCTGAGAGCGTGACAACAACCTTGCCTTCCTTCTCAAGCAGGTTGATAATCTCAAGTTTGCCCTCGCAGTAAGGGAGCTTGGTGTAGTCTTGTTCTGGGGGCTCAGAATTGCTGATTATACCTGCCTTAAGGGTACAGCTTGTAAGGATAAGGACTGCTGTGATTAACGCTAGTTGCAGTAGTTGCAGGGCCTGACTTCGTGATTGCATACCATAGCTCAGGCACAGGGAGTGGTTTAAATTTTTTGTGGTGGGAAAACTTTGAATCACTCGCTCTCGCTTTCACGGCTCGTCAGTCAAAGAATCAGCCATCCCTCTCAACAATCCCAAGCAATTCCCTGAAACCAGTTATGCTATACTTGGCTGCCTTTCTTGCGGCCTCACAGCCGTTATAAGCAACGCCAAATCTCACCTTTTTAAAGACCTCTGCATCATCCCTCCCATCGCCAATTGAGATTGCTTCCTCTGGTTTTATCTTAGCTTCCCTCAGGATTCTCATAGCCTCTCTTGACTTGTCATTGTGGAACTCCAAAACCCTGCCCGTAAAGAATCCTTGCTTTACTTCAAGCACAGTACCGCTAATAAAATCAAATTGCAGCTCCTTCTGAAACAGTTCTCCAAGATGCGTTGGTATGTTTGTCAGCAGGGCTGTTTTAATTCCCTTGTTTTTGTTTTTTATTTCTCTAATTGTTTCCTTTGCACCTTCACTGAATTCGAATTTTGCATAAACCCTTGGCAGGTCTGCAATCCTTAAACCCTTCCAGCATGCAACTGTTTCTGTTAATACTCAAAAGTTCGTGGGTAGCTCGCCCTTTAGGGCGAAAATTGAGTCTAAAAATTCGCCGTGTCAAAGCGAGGGGCGTAAAGCCCCGA
>PEYS01000163.1:0-1726 GCA_002763335.1 Candidatus Woesearchaeota archaeon CG08_land_8_20_14_0_20_47_9
CAGTAATCGGCTCAGATAAGGGAGGCATACCAGAGATTGTGAGCAAGATAGATAAGCAGCTGATCTTTAAGTCCCATGATCTTGAAGGCCTTGCAAATATACTTCGCTCATTCAAGAGAAAGGACTACCCGAGAAGTAAATTGAGGGAGATTCACCAAGAGTATTTTTCTCCGAAGAACTACCTCAGAGGGTATGAGAAGATCATAACAAGCTAAATCTGATTATGTAAGATGAAAAAAACTAAGGAGATACTATGGTTGGGGATTGATACGGATCTGTTTAACCGCGCCCCCATAATCGCGAGAAACGCAAGGATCACAGCCATAGTAGGAAACAGCCCTCATGAACCAGGAACTTGCAGAAAGGATAATGGCATAATGACTGTAAGAATAAGCGGACTGCCATTTCTACCCTCACTAAGCCAAGGTATTTTTGCAGCGATCTTCGCAATAAAGAATATCCGGGAAATCAATGCAGTCGTAACAGATTATTTTGGGTTTATAGGAGCTCTTATCATAAAAGAGTTTCATAGGAATAAGCCCCCCATATTTCTTAATATCCTCTCCCCCCCTGTTTGTGTGCATGGGATCAAAGGTGTATTGATTCACCTCTATTTCAAACTGGTGCTGGTGCTATCCAACAGATTTGCAAAACAGGTTTTTGTACTCTCAGAAAACACGAAGGACATTGTCGCCCTGTTTTTCAGAGATAAGGATAAGATCACAGTAACAGGCCTAGGCATAAACCCTGCTTTTATAACAAAACCCAATAAGACGCAAGATATGGCAATAAAGGCTGAGCTCGGGATAAAGAACGATGAGACTGTCCTGATATACCACGGCACCCTTGCCCCGGATAGGGGGCTTGAAGAGATGCTCCACGCATTCGCAATAGCATCTTCAACACTTAAGGATCAAGACTTGAAACTGATAATTGTTGGTGATGGGGGGCTTAGGCGAAAACTCAAGAGTCTGAACACTCATCTTAATCTTGATAACCAGGTTTTTTTCTGCGGCTGGAAGAGCTACGAGGCGCTGCCAGCATACATCGAGGCTGCTGACATAGCCATTGTCCCAATGCCAGAGAACAGGAACTGGAGCATATCCTATAAGCTGCTTGAGTATCTTGCAATGGGAAAGCCAACTATTGCCACAGACATCGAGGTTAACAGGCTTGTTGACCGTGGAAGGGGCTTAGTGTACTTTGTAAAGCCTGAAAGGAAGAGCATGGCAGAGGCAATTTTGCACATCGCCAACAACCCGGAACTTAGGAAGGAGATGAGCCGGAGAGCGACAATAGTTAGAGAAGAGTTTGACTGGAGGAAATCAGCCAGCAGAATGACAGAGGCAATAATCGGGGCAGTAGGGGCAGTAAAGGGTTAGGAAGATGAAGGGGGAAAGAAAGGAAGATGCAGAGAAACATTCAAAGGATTCTGAGCTCATACCTGCTGCAAAGGCAATATTTATTATCGGCATTGCCCTGCTGGCATTTTCCTTCTACAAGAGCTATCCGCTGCAAGTGTCGTCTATGAATGACTTCTTATTCAGACACATCCACCCCACCTACTTTATCGGGCTCTCATTAGCTAATGCAGGACTCTTCATAATGCTCTTGAATACCAAAAGCAGGGCTTGGAAGTTGGCCGGGGTGGTTGGCTTTATGCTCCTCTTCTATTCGATATTCTTCTTTTTCCCAATGATACCTGGCTCTGACTCGCACTACTTCA
>PEYS01000163.1:1732-3356 GCA_002763335.1 Candidatus Woesearchaeota archaeon CG08_land_8_20_14_0_20_47_9
TTACTGCACAGTTCACGTTTGCAGAAGAGGTGAACTATCATGCCAGTGCATACTTCCAGTGGCCCCTTATGTTTATGATGGGCAGAATCATCTCACAGCTTACAGGCATAACAAACATCCACTTAATCTCTCTGATAATCTTTCTGATAAGTGCATTTATACTGTGCAGCTCTCTCTACCTCATCTTTGAGAGGATTAATCCAGATCTTGCATTCGTAGCTGTTGTGCTCTACTTCTACTCGATCTTCTATTTTGTAAACATACAGTACGCTGCCCAGACACTTGCCCTGGCAATACTCTTCTTCACAATCTACCTCACGCTTAAGAAGCGCAGCATCAGGAGGAATATCATAATAATCACGGCCTACACTGCACTCCTCTTCACCCACCCATTCTTTGCAGTATTTTTCATACTCTACGTGGCCTTCATCCTAGCAGCGCCTTATGTAAGGAGGATACGCATCCTCGACTTTTTTAAGGCTCAGGGCAATCAGCCTGCAGATGTCTCGATCATGCTGCTCCTGCTGCTCATAGTTGGCTATGCAGGCTATACAGCGTTTTTTGCGACTGACTTCCTCTCGGTTGCAGGCAACATGATCTCAGATAAGATTGATGAGAAGGGGGATGCAAACTGGAATATAATGAACAAGTACGTAGACCTTGCCCTGCACCGTCGCGAGGCATATTCTTACCTTGAGATAGATAAGGAAAACCAGATTGACTTCAGTATAAACGAAGAAGGAGGGGGCGAAGAAGCAGGCAGGGATGCAGCAGAGATGGCAAGCAGCATTGCAAGGGAGAAGGAGTCTGCGCTTAAATTTGACAGATACGCTCAGGTGATCTCAAGGACAGCTATACAGGCCCTATGGCTGGTATTACTGGCCTCCTTTGTCTTTGGGCTTGTAAAAAGAAGGCTGGATTACCCCCTCTTTGCAATAGGGGCTGCAGGGGTTGCATACTTCATTGCAGGGGTGTTTTTTGATATACTCGGTGATAGGGGCTGGCAGCTTGCCATAGTGCCCTTAATCCAGGGCATATTTCCGCTCTTGAAGTTTTATAAGAGAGAGACAATTGCCTTCCTTCTTATACTCTTAGCAGTATTCCCGCTTGCAATTGCCCATAACTACTTTGATAGCCTCCTCTACCAGACAAAGGAAGAAGAGTTTGCAGGCGATTTCTTGTCAGGTGAGGTGGACAGCATACCGGATTACATTGCAGTTGATAAAGGGTTCTCTGTATTTGGAAAGGATACTGTGCTTAACTATTTTACAGGCCGCTTAGACTTCAGCAGGGTTAAGTACTGCTGGACATACACAGCAGCCAGTCCACGCAGTATCGCAATAATATGGAGCAGGGACAATGACTTCATATTCCTTAGCGAGAGAAGTGATAAGGCGATGCAGGCTAGACTGAAATACGATTCTGAAAGACTCGCGCAGCTACACAGGCTTTATGAGACCAACTACAACCGCCTATACGATAATGGCGAGACGCAGATTTATGCAGGGTGAGTGTGAGTTACAATGAGAATCTTGATGATCATCAGTGCAGGGTGGGAGGGTGGCGGAGCAGAAACCTATTGTGTACGATTAAAGCAAAAGCTGGAAGAACGAGGGCATGAGGT
>PEYS01000209.1 GCA_002763335.1 Candidatus Woesearchaeota archaeon CG08_land_8_20_14_0_20_47_9
CCATGTTGTCTGAGGCAACTACCTCACCCTCTGCCTTTATTATCACAGCCCTCTTTTCCCGTTCAGCCTCTGCCTCCTTGCCAATTACGCGCTTTAATGTCTCCGGAAGCTCAACATGCTTTAACTCCACTGCCTCGACCTTTATCCCCCAGGGGTCTGTTGCCTTGTCAACAATCTCCTTTATCTTCTTTGATACTGCATCCCTCCTGCTCAGAAGCTCATCCAAACTTACCTCTCCTACAACATCACGCATAGTTGTCTGCGCAAGCTGCGAGACTGCGAAGTCATAGTCCTCTACCTTTAGAATAGCCTTGTCAGCATCAGAAACCCTGTAGTAGAGAACAGCATTGACCTTTAGTGATACATTGTCCTTTGTTATCGCATCCTGGTCTGGCACGTCAATGGTCTTAACGCGCATGTCAACCCTCTGCCAGCTCATAAAGGCCGGGTAAACAAGCTTCAGCCCAGGCTTCATGATCCCAGAGTACTTTCCAAGCGTAAACCTAACCCCGCGCTCAAACTCATTCACAACCCTGAGGCCAGCTAATATATACAGTACCACGAGAAGCACAACACTACCCAGTAAATTGAGTCCGAACATGTTATATCACCCCAGGATAAGCCTAAAAGGAATCAGATTAATAAATGTTGTGATAAGAAAACTTTGAACACCAAAGGCGAGCCGTAAAGGCGAAGTCGAGGTGTTCAAAGTTTTCTATCTGAACACGCTAATAACCATCTTCACGAACCTGCCGTCATACCAGACGTTTCTCACTATGTTTACAATGTTCTTTGCACCCTGGATCTCGACAACAGCCTTTATGTCTGATGGAAGATAGGGCGCGCCCTTGCAGCAGCTAACCTTGTGGGTTGCATTGTACTGGCGGTCAAAATCAGTGTGCACACCATCACAGACTGTCTTTGCAGTAAGATCGTAGAAGCTACAGCCATTAATGCCTTCGCACTCTGCATGGCATATGGCATCTGATGCAAAGCTGCAGTCTGGCTCGCATAGGCTGACAAAGCGAAGCTGGAGGTCAGCAGTATTCTCAGAGCGGAAGGGCAGGAAGACATTACCGAGCTTAGCATCCTCATAACCTGGCTTTGAGGCTACTATGTCATATCTCAGGTTGCCTGGGAGGTTGTTGTTAAACTCGTAGTTACCATCAGCATCAGTCTCTGTGGTTACATCAAATGTGGTGAACACACCAGCATACTCTATCTTGCTGACTACAGTGACTGTGACTCCGCTTAGGGCAATCCCCCCAAGGTTTGTTATCCTGCCCTTAAGCCTGCCCATGCAGTCTGTGTCTGCCCCGTTAAAGCTGCTGGCTATGCTACCAAAGTCCTTTGTGTTGTCGCAGTCATTATCAATATCGTCATAGCAGCTTGATCCTGGGTCAACGCCTGAGCTGTCTGTGCATAAGCCATCAATGCCCTGCACGCATGCTTCATGACCACCTGCCTGCCAGCCAGTATGGCATGCATCGCTCCAGAAGCACGACTGCCCCTGAGGCAGGGCACAGCACCCCTCCATGCCTTCATTGTTGATGTAGTTTTCACCTGCATCGTCACCGCAGCATGCTATCTCACCTGGAAAGTTGTATTCGCCAGGGCCTGAGGGGCTTTCACCGCTTGCAACCCAGTTAAGGCTGCAGCCCTCGCATACATGCTGGCTGTTGTCAACGTCATAGTCGTGTGTTGCGCATGTATCTGCTGCAGGGCAGCTGTCTGTACTGTCAGCAGGGTAGTATTCGCGCCACTTGCATCTGTCATTTCCACTGCCTGCTGAGCAGCTGCCATAGCACTGGTCTGTGCCGCTCTGGCCAGCAGGGGTTACAAAGGCATTGCCCTGGCAGCCTGCACTAACGCCGCCAGTGCATAAGCCGTCATTATCAGGGTCGTCTCCTGCATCTGTGTCTGTTGCTGCCTGCTCAAAGCTTGCACAGCCGTAAAGCTTATTCGGGCAGCCTAGCTCAGATGCAGGATCTCCTTGTATGGAGTAATATTCCCGTAGTGTCACTGGATCAATGCAGATGTCAGCATAGTCTGCACTCAGGCAATCACTGCCCACACAAGCACCGTAATCCTTACAGATTCCTGCTACTAATGGTTTATCGCCTCCATCAGAGTCAGATGAGAGCTTGTTAACGCAGTTCTCCTCTAGGTACCAGACTGTGGACGTGGTAGAACACCTCACCTTCAGGTCTGAGTTCCACGGTGCACAGCCAATCCAGCCTGAGCTATAGCACTGGCTGTTATAAGCGCAGTCAAGCGCACTGTTGCAGCACGCATCATCGCTAAGATCTGACACGCAGCCTGATGACGGATCGCATAACAACATTATTTTAAACTCGCCATTATCATCACCGCAGCAGCTTGCTGCAGCAACCTCCCCGCCAATTGACCATCTTGGGATGCCAATGGCTGCTGTACACGCATTGCAGGTGTTCTGGTTTGTGTCAGCATCATAATCCTTATCGCCGCAGCTCTCTGAGGCATAAGCGCCATTTGCATTAGAGACAACATGCTCCCGGAATTTGCAGCTGTTTGTACCTGTTCCACAGGTGCCAACACACCTCTCTTGGACAGTGTTTTTGGAGGTGTTAGTCTCACATCCCCATGTGCACCGCCCTATATTTCCATATGTGCATGTGCCTGTTGCTGCTGGGGTGTCCCCATCATCTGCTGCTGCAGTGTCGCGGCTCCTGCAGTCATCTCTTACACAGCTAGAGCCGCCACAAGTGCCTGGATTCCAGACATAACCAAAGCAGCCTACTGAGCAGGCACAGCTACCGCAGTTAGGGTCACAGCATGCCCCGCACTCATCTGTACAGATGCCTGCCTGGACCTCATTAGGGCAGAAGCCATCTGATGCCCCGCAGTTATAGCTGCTGCCACAGATTGTGCATCCAGAGCATGCTGCTGAAGCATTGCCAATCAGGAGAGAAAAGACAATAAGCAGTGTTACGCAGATTCTGGAAAGGTTATGCATTCTCATGTTTAATCCCCCTTTTTAATAATGAATATGCAATTAATGGGTAAATATAAAGGGTTTTATAAAAATATATCGTTTAGTAGTAGGTTAAATGACCTGCTCTCCGACCTGCTATTGATCCAGGTCATATCACTCCTTTTCGGATAGCAACAAATAAACAAAACAAATAAATGAACTCAAGTGATAAATCATATAGTATGTTTAATATAATTAATTGACTACTTAACTATAAGCGTAACTTTATACTGGTCTGTGACCAGTATAAAGTTACGCCTTGTCAAGATATA
>PEYS01000185.1 GCA_002763335.1 Candidatus Woesearchaeota archaeon CG08_land_8_20_14_0_20_47_9
GAAACGCAGATTTTCGGACTCAAAAGTTCTCGCCCTAAAGGGCGGGGCTATACCCACGAACTTTTGAGTATCTTTTCTGCTATCAGCATAAGGAGGTGAAGTGACAATTAAGTCAAAGATGTTACCGGGTACACTTTTCAGTATTTGTAAACAATCTCCTACAACATATTTGTTACTTAGCTCTTGGGATTTTGACATGCAGTATTCTCTTATTGATTTGGATATTATAACGTTTTGGACTTCCATACAGTTGAGGTCACTTGATTTATAAATATTTAAGCTTTATGGCAATTAATCCGAAAATCTTGCAATATTCGCACCGCTTATCCAAACCACCCCTCCCTCGCACCAGAACCGACTTCAGCAACCTTTATAAACCCCGCCTATTTCTCACCCCTCAAAGCCAAAGACAAGATGCTAAAGGCCGTGAGCTTAAGCGCTTGTCAGAGCTGCTGAGGCAATAAAGACGCAGCAGGTTTCTGCAGTTATTGCCCTAAGCATTAAACAGGAGGTTGGATTATGTCAAGCACTGAAAAATTCCTTATACCAACAGACCAGTACCTTAAGACAGGCATACACATAGGCACTAAGTTCAGGACAGAGTACATGGCCCCATTCATATACAAGACGAGGCCTGATGGCTTATCAGTCCTTAACCTGCAGAAGATAGATGAGAGGCTGGCAATAGCCTGCAGGTTTATATCGCAGTATGCCCCTGAGGAGATCATAGCAATAAGCAAGCGCGAGAATGGCTGGAAACCACTACGCATATTCTCAAAATACACTGGGGCAAGGGTCTTCCCAGGAAGATACCCGCCAGGCATACTTACAAACCCCCAGCTAGCCAACTTCACTGAAGCCATGGTGATGATTGTCACTGACGCCTGGCCAGACCGCAATGCTGTTGAGGATGCGGTAAAGATAGGCATTCCAGTTGTTGCGCTGTGCGACACAAACAACCAGGCCAACTGCATAGACCTCGTAATCCCGTGCAACAACAAGGGGAAGAAGAGCCTTGGCCTTGTATTCTGGATACTGACAAAGGAATACCTTAAAAACAGGGGAATATCTGACAAGTTCGATGCTACGCCAGATGACTTCACAGAGGAGTAAGTTCGTTCAGCAAAATATATAAAATCTCCCAAGTTAGTATTGCATACTATGGATTACAGGGATAAGCTTATCTCCTTTGTTGCGCTAAGAGGGCCTGTTCTTCCTGTTGAGCTTACAAGGGAGTTTAAGACAAACATCATCATAGCATCAGCAATGCTCTCAGAGCTGGTTTCAAAGGGGGTGCTGAAGCTCTCGCACCTGAAGGTGGGCGGCTCCCCAGTTTATTACACCCCCTCCCAGGAAGCAAAGCTCGTCAACTTCATAGGGAAGCTTAACAGCAAGGACCAGCAGACAGCGCGCATGCTGCAGGACAAAAAGATTCTGAAGGACAGAGACCTAGACCCTCTGACAAGGGTATCCCTAAGGCAGATAAAGGACTTTGCAAGGCCGCTGCAAGTAACCATCGGCGAGCAGAATCAACTCTTCTGGAAGTGGTACCTAACTGGGCATGAAGAGGCAGAGAGGCTTATTGCAGAATACCTCGGAATCAAGGCCTCAGATAAGGATAAGGGCCAGCAGGGGGGTGTGCAGATGCCCCAGATGCCCCAGGCACAGCAAGAGCAGCCCCAGCAGACAGAGGCGGCCCAGCAGCCATCGCTCGGGCCCAGAGAAGCTAGAGAGGCTGAAAAGCCTGCTGAGATCCCAAGCCCAGGCAAGGACATGCAAAAGGGAATTGAGCCTCTTAAGGCAATTGCCATGAGGGAGTGTAAGGAGAGGGCGAAGAAAGAGCAGGGTGAGGACATGTTTTTAAAGAGGGTTTCAGACTTCCTTGAGAAAAACAGGATACGCATCATCGAGAGGAACATTATTAAGAGAAACTCAGAGGTTGACATGGTGATATCAATACCGAGCCCTGTTGGAGAGCTCGCATACGCCTGCAAGGCAAGGAGAAAGAAGCGCTGCAGCGAGGCAGATGTGAATGCTGCTTGCATGCTCGGCCAGCTTCATTCAATGCCCGTGCTCTTCCTAAACTCAGGCGAGCTGACAAAGGGGGCTGTTAAGCTCCTCTCAAGGCTCAGGAACATAACTGTGAAGAGGGTGTGAAGCATGGGGGTAAAGATCACAGAGCTTATGCCAAAAAGCGAGGTAAGCCTCGAGCAGCTCTCAGGCAAGGTCATAGCTATTGATGCCCCAAACCACCTCTACCAGTTCCTAACCACTATAATGCAGCGCGATGGCACACCACTCCTTGACTCTAAGGGCAATGTGACAAGCCACCTAACAGGCCTCTTCTCAAGGACGATAAGGCTTATCTCTGCAGGCCTTAAGCCTGTGTATGTCTTTGACGGGGTACCACCAATACTAAAGAAGCAGGAGAGGGAGAAGAGAAAGGCTGCTAAGATAGAGGCTGAGAGGCAATACGAGGCAGCAGCAGAGGCTGGCGACACTGAATCAATGAAGAAGTATGCTGCCAGGACTACAAGGCTGACGCCAGGGATGATTACAGAGGCGAAAAAGCTGATTGCAGCGCTGGGCCTGCCAATCATACAGGCCCCTTCTGAGGGCGAGGCCCAGGCAGCATTCCTAGTGAAAAAGGGCGAGGCATTCTGCGTGGCGTCACAGGACGCAGACTGCCTGCTTTTCGGGGCGGGCAGGCTTGTGAGAAACCTCGGCATAACAGGAAGGCGCAAGAAGCCAAACCAGCTTGTTTATAAGAGCGTCCAGCCAGAGCTGATAAGCCTGGATGAGACCCTGAAGAGCCTCGGCATAAACCAGGCCCAGCTGATAGCGCTTGGCATGCTTGTAGGCACAGACTACAACCCAGGAGGCGTCTTCGGCATAGGGCAGAAGAAGGCGCTTAAGCTTGTAAAGGAATTTGGAGAAAACCTGGATGGCCTGTTTAAGAGCGTTGACTGGGGTAATGGCTTTGAGACGCCCTGGCAGGAGGTGTATGACCTCTTTGAGAAGATGCCTGTAACAGGGGAATACAGCCTGCGCTGGAGCCCCCCTAATAAGGAAGCCATAATAAAGCTCCTATGCGGGGAGCACGACTTCTCAGTTGAGCGCATAGAAAAATCAATTGACAGCATGCCAAAAGGCCTTGGGCAGAAGAGCCTCTTTGAGTTTAGATAAGGAAGTCCTCTTCCGTCTATTTTTACATAGTTCTCGCTAGCTCCTATATGTTTGTCAAAAGCTCGCTTTTGACTCTTACCGAAGGTAAAA
>PEYS01000038.1:0-1637 GCA_002763335.1 Candidatus Woesearchaeota archaeon CG08_land_8_20_14_0_20_47_9
GCGTACGCTGCCTACGTTCCCAACGACCTTAGTTATGAAGACCAGTGGTCGCATATAAGAACCCAAGCCGAGATTGCATGGGATATCGAGCAGGGTAACCCTAATGAAGTTATAGCAATCATTGATAGTGGCGTTGCATATAACCATATAGACCTAAAAGAGAATATGCTGGCGGATTGCACAGGCGGATGTCCTGAAGGAACAGGTTATGATTTTGTAGATATTCATACATTCATATACCGGCTTATTGGTTTTAAATTGGATAGCGGTGAGGATCACATCAACCCCGACAATGATCCCGTTGATTACCAGGGTCATGGTACAAAAATTGCTGGAATAGCTGCAGCTACAGGGGACAACACGGTTGGAGTTGTCGGAGTTTGCCCTAAGTGTAGAATCATTCCAGTCAGAGTTATGTTCGCTGCTTCTGGAACTTTTTTTGGTCATAGAATTTCGTTAATTTCTCAAGTTGATGATCTGGCTAAGGGAATCGTCCACTCTGTAAACAATGATGCAGATGTGTTAAGCCTAAGCACCGGGGTATTTATTGATCTCCACACTATCAAGAGAGCAATTAAATATGCTTTCAAGCAAGGTGCTGTGATTGTGGATGCTGCAGGGAATGACAATTGCAATCGCAGGAATTACCCTGCTGCATACGATCATGTGATCGCAGTTGCAGCTACAAACAATGTTGATAGAAAGACCGAGTTTTCAAACTATGGTTCCTGGATAGATGTTGCTGCTCCAGGAGAGGATGTTAAATCAACCATTGTTGAGGAAGGTGGTGTTAGCGAGTCCTCACAGTACGAGTCTGGCCTCAACGGCACCTCCTTCGCCGCCCCCTACATCTCCGGCACCGCAGCCTTAATCCTTTCACACTATCCAGGGCTGGGCAATGTCGAGGTTATGCGCATGATTCGTGAAGGGGTTGATGAGATCCCTGACAAGAGCATTGGCACTGGGCGCATTAATGTTTATAAGGCATTAAAAGTGAGGCCTGAGTCAAAGGTGATGAACACAGGCGATCTTGATATTGAGGGCTTCCTAAACATCTGGATTGAGAGATACGCTGGAGATGCCCCAGCATACAACCCAGATGGAAGGCAGGACCATGGGGTGAAGAGTAGTGAATGGAGAACCTATTACAGCGTGGTTAAAAAGGAGCCTGTGAAGATCAAGAAAGGCGCAACCCTAAGCCTGGACCAATACTTCAACCCAAAGAAGATTAGCTTAACAGAACCAGGAAGGTATCGTGTCTTTGCAGATGTTGTTGACAAGCGCGAAGTCACAATCGCAACAGTCTCAAGGCCCTTAGCATGGTCATGGGAGTTCTGGGTTGAGTGAGCTTAGCCGGAAATCCTTCGGAAAATCAGGTGAAAGATTTATTAAAAAAGCGATATCTGCTGGAAAACAGTTAAATATTTAAATGTTTAAATAATTTCAACGTATGTTCAACATATTTAAACATAATGATGCCTGTCTTAAATAAAGGAAAAGAGAAGATCCTCAGGCTGTTCTATGAGAACAGAACTGCCGAGTTCCATCTTAGAGAAATCGCTAGAAGAACAAGGTTTAATGAAAACAGCGCGTACAGATTCTTAAAGCAGTTAGAAAAGGATCATATCCTTTCTTCA
>PEYS01000038.1:1665-3153 GCA_002763335.1 Candidatus Woesearchaeota archaeon CG08_land_8_20_14_0_20_47_9
CTATTAACAAATCTCTCTTGATTTATGCGGTCTTTGCTATTCTTGATGTAGAAAGACTTGACAAACTCCCCAGCATAAGAAAAAAGGCAATACTCCTCTTCTTAGACCATCTAAAACAAAAACCGGTTATCGCCTTTCTATTCGGTTCAACTGCAAAGAACAGTTTCTCAGAAGAATCTGACATTGACATTTTACTAATAGTTAACAGAAGAATTGAGACAAAAGAGACAGAAGAGTTTGTTGACGCTCAGACAGGAATAAAAGTAAACAGCTTCCAGATCGACTATAGAAGCTTTCTGCAAGAATTAAAATTAAAGCAGGATAATGTTATACAAGCTGCAATACAGACTGGCTATCCGATAACAAACCATACAGAGTACTACAGGTGCTTGTACGATGAAGCTCTATGAATTAAACAGGTTAATGGAAGATCAACCTTACCTTGCTGAGAGAATAAACGAGTTCATAAAGACTGGAATTATCAACAAGCAAAAGGGGTCTGAGGGAGAGATAAGAGGGCACCTTGAGAAGGCTTCACACAACCTAAACTTTATCAAAGATAACATAAAACTAGGCTATCTTGACTGGGCAATAACAGGATGTTACTATGCATCATACCATGCAGCTCTGGCATTAACCCTCACAAAAGGCTATTTCTCAAAAAACCATCTCGCAACTCTGTGCATTCTCATAAAGGAATTCTACAAGAGAGGCTTAACTAAAGAGGATGTTGAACTTCTGAATAGATTTCTAGACTATCATGATGTACTCTTTTATGTTGAATCAAAAAATAAGAGGGAAGAAGCAACATATTCAACAAAGCGGTTATTTGATAAAAAAGAAGTGGAAACGTTAAGATTAAAAGCTGTCATGTTTGTAAACAAGATAAGAGACATTATCATGGGAGAGGCAAGGTTATAACCAACTACCAATAAAAGAGATGAGCAAAATGGGGAGGATATAAGAGTTCTCTCTTATGAGAATCAAGATTTTCTGGGCAGCCGTCTGCCGCCAGGGGTGGCTGAATTTTTTATTAATAAGCCCTAGACCTCTTATCAATGTCAGCAATAAGAAGTTCATTCTTATCATAAAACACAAGGTATAGTATCCTATAGTCGCCAACTCTGACTCTGAAAACTTTTTCTTTTCTGCCAACAACTCTTTTGAGATCTGGAGGAAATGGATCTGCACATAGTTGCTTTATCTTTTCCATCATTCTGCCATAAATCTCTGTCTCGCATTTTTTAAGAAACCTTCTTGCTGCAGGGCCTAAAACTACCTGAAACATTGCTTCTTCATCTCTTTCTCGAAAGCTTCTAAAGAAACCGTCTTGCCTTTTCTGTATTCTTCCAAGCTTTCTTCAAGCCTGGCCTCTTCTTTAGGTGTGAGGATTACATCTGCATCTATCATATGCGCTTTAATGAAACCTAAGTCTTTCTTAATCACTTTCAGGTCCTTTAAGATTTCCTTTGAAATCGTTGTTTCTAC
>PEYS01000081.1 GCA_002763335.1 Candidatus Woesearchaeota archaeon CG08_land_8_20_14_0_20_47_9
TACATCTGTTTTGCTGTCTCATTCTTCTCCTTTCTAATAAAACCTTCATCTAAATAGCGTTTGAAGTTGCTTTGGGCTTCTTTGATTCTTTGCTGTGAGGTCATTTTATTAGCTCATAGTACTGCTCGATTCCAGAAAGTATTACATTGTTTTCCATAACTTCGTGAACAACATTTGGTTGGGTTGTATTTTTCATGTTAACAAATTCCTCCTCAGTAAGGATCAAGGGATGAAGCTTCAGTGGGATGAGGGAGATTGCCTCCTTAATCTTTTTTTCAAGAGATTTATCAGGAATGATAAACATTATATCAATATCTGAATGTTTTCGTTGCTTGTGTTTAGCATAAGAGCCAAACAGTAGTATGATAAAATTAACACAAGCTACATTTTCTTTAATTGTTTTTATTGCAACATCGAGGTTTTTATTATTCAATATCTCCATACGCCTTTCAAATTCAACGTCAAAAACATCTTTTGTAAATTTGTTGGTTAGTCTCACTACCTTAGCTTTCCCAACTGTCTCAGCAGTTAAGAGTTCTTTTTTAATTAATCTCTGTATGGCAGTATGTGATATTTTGTAATCTGAGCCTATGTTTTTTGATAGCTGTCTTACTGTAAGATGTTTTTTATGCTCAATAAGGTGCCTCAATATCTTTAATTCAGTTTTCATTATGTACCGATGTACATAACATTATGTATTTAAATCTTTCTTTTTGTAACAAAAATTCGCCTGCTTGGGGCTATCCCCGACTTAAAAGCCGGGGCTTTACACCCCTCGCTTTGGCACGGCGAATTTTTAGACTCAATTTTCGCCCTAAAGGGCGAAAATTGAGTAACAGTTATGGCTTGCTCCAGATTCTTTTATGGCTTACGCGAGCACCTGTCCAGTGGGGAGTGAGACCAGAGGCCAGAAACTCTCATCTCAGATATATGGTCTCTCAAATCTGGTTAGTCTGCTTTTAAGACAATAGGCCTTTTAAATACCCCTTTTGGTACAACCATATTAAAAAGAAGCATATTATAAGTAAAATTATAATAAACAACGTAAAATCAATGTTACTTCCTTTTTTCTGAATCTTTAATTGCATCAATCTCTCTCCATATTCTTTTTAACTGCCCATTGTTTTTCTAGAATTTTGAATCCTTCTTAACTTATAACTCTTTCTTGCCCCTTGTGAGTTGTAAAATATACTGTTTTTAGCCGTTTCTCTTGGCTCTTTATCAGGTTTGAGATCTTAGCTATAAGATCCTAGAGTACCAGGTGGCTACTAGACGGCCAGCCATGTCTTTCGCGCTATCGATGGGTGGGGGAGGACAGGGCGCAAGCCCGTTAGCGTTGGGTGGGGCAAACCACAAAGGGTATAGATGCTTCTGACTAATTTCTGCATTAGGACAAGTTATCTTTTGTAACCGCCCAGGCTAATACTATTAAAAAAGACATCATTTTCGATGACTTTAAAGATATATTTATTAATATACCGAAAACTATTTAAAAAGATGGTATTTTTAATAGTCGGAGCTTGCCTGTAGGTGAGCTTTTGACTGCATTCAAAGCCCTTGGATGCTTGAGGGGTCGGATTTTCCAGACGATTTACGTCAGAAAACTCTGAATGCCGAGGGCAAGTTTAAAGCCGAGTGCATTCAGAGTTTTCTGCTGGATGCCCACTGTAGGGATACACTAGAACAAGGATTGCAGGTTAGGTATGGATGGTTAAGATTCAGAGACTTCCAAATGGGCAGTTAGTGATAACTATCCCTAAGCAGCTTGCAAACTTCAAGGGCTGGAAGAAGGGCATGGATGTCCAGTTCCGGGAGCATGATAAGGATTCTTTTATTGTGTTTGTTTCTAGAGATGGAGATAAAGATGAGTCTAAGGTAAAGAAGAAAACAAAGAAAGAGGTGGGGGCTGGTGAAGAGTAACAGGCTAGCCCTCTCAATGCTGGTATTAGCACTTATTCTCATTGCAGTAGCCAGCAGCATAAATAATGCTCAGGCAGAGTTGCCTAACAACGAGGGCTGCCAGACAGCAAGCCTGCCAAGGGTGATCCTCGTCAATGCCTCTCAAGCTGCCTCTCAGGTTATTCAGGAAAAGCCTCTCCCACAGCTTATAATCTCGCAAGCCAGCCCTGAAAACATAAGCCCGAATGAAACTACTAACCTTGTAGAGGTTGTGATTGGGGATGAGGTAGTGATTGAGGTGAATGCAACTGTTCAAAATGTCAGCAATGTAAGCCAAGGCATAGTGAATGAGAGCCAGATTGAAAATGTAACCGGCTTAGAACCAGTAATAAATGAGACAGAGGCTTTAATTAACTTATCTGAAAATGCCACGCCTGAATACAGCCTGCCAGCCATTAATGAAACTGCTGTAAACATCAGCATCACTAACCAGACTACGGAGATTAAGAATGAAACAATAATCAGCATAGTGACAAACCAAACAGCCAACGTAACAATTCAGGCTAATGAGAGCCTACAAATTAATGAAAGTATGGCTCAATTAAACGTAACAGAAACCCTAACACAACTCCCAGCAGAGATCAATAAGCCAGTACGCTGGATTCAGGTTGTGAGGCTGAATCAGTCAAGGCTTATCAAGGTCAGGCATACAGCAAACATTGTCAGCATCAAGGCAATAGGGCATGAGGCGAACCTCACAATAAACCTCGACAATGTGAAGGCTGTAAGAAAATCACTAAGGAGAATGCTTGTCGGAAGGCTCTCAAGCCTCATAGGCATACCTCTGCAGGAGGGTGAAGAAGACGAGCTGCTGATTGAGGATCCTGCAGCTGAGAATGCAACAGCAGTCGAGCTGACACTTGAGACGCCTGCGCCTGTTGTTCATGAGGTGAAAGAATCAGAGTATAAAAAGAATGTAACTGTAAGCGCAGATGACGAGTACAACTACACAAACATCCTGACATATACCTCAGTGCCTGACGTGCCAAAGGAGGCAATCAGGCTATACTGGCTTGTCAATGGGAGCAGGCAGCCTGTTGAGATTATTGAATACGTAGATGCAAACAACAACAGCCTTGTTGACTGGATCAGGTGGATTACACCACACCTCTCTGAACAGGTCTTTGTTGTTGAAATTACAGTGCTAAATCTCCAGAGCTACCCAATGGTTGGCAGGAACTGG
>PEYS01000191.1:0-225 GCA_002763335.1 Candidatus Woesearchaeota archaeon CG08_land_8_20_14_0_20_47_9
CAGGCCGGGGTCACTCGAGGAGTTGATCAACCTGTATGGGTCGGTGGTGGAATATTGTGCCCGCTTTTATTTCAGGGACTATTGCGAATATCGACAATCTCTGGACGATCTTCGCCAGGAGGCATGGATCGGGATAATCAAGGCATGGAAACAATATAACCCCGCCAAGGGCATGGTCTTCAAAACCTTTGCCGTTCAGATGGCCAGGTGGTGGATATTGAATGG
>PEYS01000191.1:296-6833 GCA_002763335.1 Candidatus Woesearchaeota archaeon CG08_land_8_20_14_0_20_47_9
GGGTTACCTGTTCTGTAGCTGGAAACCCCTGCCAGCGTCTAAAGCCAAAGCCCCTGCCAAAGCCTCTGAATGCAAGGCCTCTACTGCATGGTCCAAGGCCACGTCCTGTTAATGGCCCAAGCCCAGAAGGCCCTGTTCTGTCATACCCCGGCATATTCACCACCTCCATGAGTTGTAATGAATATATATTCATAACTTATATTTAATGGTTTTGGTTTAACGAATTGGGTGTTGAGAGCTCTAAAAACGTAACATTTATATACTTAATCGCCACTTGCTAGTAACTAATCACATTTGGGAGGTGAAAAATGAGAGCTAAACTATACAGCATGGTTGCTATTCTAATAATAACTTTGGTAGTCTCTGTTACAGCGACGCCGCCAATGACGATTCCAACATCAGACACAGCTAAAGAAAATGCAATGGCCCCAGATAATTCGCCGGTAATAGATGAGAATTGGGTGTTAACACCTGGGCCATATTACGTTGACTCTGATAACCCTACGCTAAGGGCCCTTCTGGGGGCTAATCAAATTCTTCCAGGGGGCGTGTTCTCAACAGAACTGACAAAAACAGAATTGAAGCTTCTCAAGGCAATGGGGATAAAGACAGAACCAGTGGCGATATTCCAGATAAGAGGAAGACCTGTCTGTGGTGACGGAGTCTGCCAGGGAAGTGAGCCAAAGACGTGCCCTGAGGATTGCCAAAGCGAGCAACCTGAGCCCTGCTTTCCCTCTACCCAGAAGCCTTGGGGCGTGGTGAAGGTTAATGGCAGTTCAGGTGGAGCCGGAGTTACAGTTGCAGTGCTTGACACTGGAGTGGACACTGATCACCCTGACCTGGTAGGTAATATCAAGGACTGCCTAACAGAGGTAACCCACTTCAAGCCAGACATGGGCAGTTGTGAAGATAAA
The DNA here is from genome assembly GCA_002763335.1 of Candidatus Woesearchaeota archaeon CG08_land_8_20_14_0_20_47_9. Lineage (GTDB taxonomy): Archaea > Nanobdellota > Nanobdellia > Woesearchaeales > CG1-02-47-18 > CG1-02-47-18. The sequence goes on from PEYS01000191.1 coordinate 1,211, forward strand.
AATGGGCACGGCACGCATGTTGCAGGAACAGTAGCTGCAGATGCTGGTTCCAGTGGTTTAGGCATCTACGGTGTTGCCCCAGAGGCAAGTTTGATGGTGGTAAAGGTGTGTGACAAGCGGGGCTTCTGCTATGGTGATGACGCAGCTGCTGGGATTTACTATGCAGCAGATAACGGCGCAAACATCATATCAATGAGCTTTGGCGGTAATTCACCAGACTCACGCATTATAGCAGCAATAGATTATGCAGTCAGTAAGGGCGTGCTAGTAGTAGCAGCAGCTGGAAATGACGGACCTAGTTATGGTAGCATAGACTATCCGGGAGCCTATCACAAGGTGATAGCTGCTGGAGCAATTGATGTTAGTGAAGCTGTCCCGGACTGGAGCTCAAGGGGAGTTAACGATGGAGACTTTGTGATTGAGGAGAAAGAGGTTGAATTCGGAGCTCCCGGTGTGTCAGTAGAATCAACATATAATGACGGCTGTTACACACACTTCTCTGGCACAAGCATGGCAACGCCTCATGTCTCAGGGCTTGCAGCAAAGCTGTGGCAGGGAAATGCGGCAGACACAAGGAGCTATCTACAGAGCGTAGCAAGGGACATCTGGACAGCTGGAGACGATACAGCCACTGGATTCGGATTGCCCGCTGCGCCTTAAAATGACCTTCTCGCCTGCCCTGAAGGGCGGGGCAACGCCCACGGACTGGTAAGTGTGTATGGCTTTCTGCATTGCGCTGGATCCTCACAAACTCCAAAGCCGCCCTTATCGCAGCATACCCTATTCTGGGGGATGCAATCTGCTTGAAACCTGCAGAACTCTTCGCACGCTAAAGAGGCTACAGGCCAAGAGGCTTACATTCACTTCCACCCTCTTTCCCCGCACATAGGAGCATTCCCTCAGAGACCTCGCCTGCAAACCTTGTTGGCTTAAGGTTTACAAGAACTATTATCTTCTGGTCCTTAAGCTCCTCTTCAGTGTAGTAAGGAACAAGGCTTGTAACAAGCTGCATTGGCTTCTCTAAGCCAATATCAACCTGGAGCTTGTAGAGCTTCTCTGTTTTAGGTAACGAAAATCTGCTGCTCGGGGCTATCCCCGACTTAAAAGTCGGGGCTTTACGCCCCTCGCTTCGAAACGCAGATTTTCGGACTCAAAAGTTCTCGCCCTAAAGGGCGGGGCTATACCCACGAACTTTTGAGTATTCTCTCAACATGCTGGATCTTGCCGACACGCACTGGTGGAATGACTGCATTCAAATAAATATTTACCCTTTCTTAGAGTCAGATTTTGGTTTTTCATGGGCCTTATTCACGTACTTCTCATAGCATTCATCACAGTAATGCTGTGCAAACCCCTGTTTCTCGATGAAAAACCTCTTTTTGCAGAGTCTACAGTATCCAACTATCTTGTAACATTTCATCTTTTATAGCTACCCTTTCTAAACCTGTTTGAGTTCCTGCCCCTTCTCTTATCTAGTTTGTTGCTTTCAATCTCAGTCGAACCACAGTCTTTGCAACGTGCTGCAGTAACTACAGTCTTAGTTCCAAACAGCCTATTTGTCCGCGTTTTAATCCTTCTACTCTTGCAAGTTTTGCAGATAAACATCATAATCCACCTACCTCAGATAATGACTGTCTTCCAAATCCTATTCTTCTTTCCCTAAGAAAAGAGGATAAGATTTTGTTAAAATCACACAGCCTGTTTTTATGGCGTGTGCTGCGTTAATATCTTTTGCGCTTCTGAAAGCATTCCCTGCAGAAAACAGGCTTGCCCTCAGTAGGCTTGAAAGGGACTTCACATTCCTTACCGCATTCAGAGCAGATCGCTTTGTGCATCTCTCTCTGCACGAAATCTCTTCCGAAACTAACAGAGCCAAAGCCTCTCTGAGAACCCCCTGACCTGGAGCCTCGGGAATCGCGAGATCTGGAATCCCTCCTGGAACCGCCTTTGCTAGATCGTCTCATGGTCTTTCCTCCTGGTATCTGGCTGACATAAGAGAAAACACGCTAAATTTGTACACAGCAACGTAAAAGAAAATGTGCACGGTTTTCAAATATGCTATATTGTCTGTTAAAACCCTTGCTTTATAAAGCTTTTTATTTTGTTTGATGTTACTTCTTCTCAGGTTATCTGCATCCACCTTTTCAAAAATCCTGGTTGGCTCAAGCATAATAGACTTTATTGCTCTGTCAATCTCATTCTTAATGAAATTCAGCACCTCCCGTTTATGTTTAAAACTGCCTTTAGTCTTGTTCAGATACTCTGAAAGGTGGTTGATGTTATCACCTATATTCTCCAGTTTCTTGCTTATCAGGAAATATGATGGTATCGAATATTTGAGATAGATGCCTCAATAATCAGGCTTATCAATAACCCAGCTGCGCTGGTCAGTCAAAAGCTCGCCCGCACAAAGCAAGCGGGGGGGGCATGCTCGCTCCTCGCAAGATGGGCGAGCTTCTTGCAGCAGGGCGAGCTTTTGACTCTTACCGAAGGTAAAAAAAATTCGCCTGCTCGGGGCTATCCCCGACTTAAAAGTCGGGGCTTTACGCCCCTCGCTTTGACACGGCGAATTTTTAGACTCAATTTTCGCCCTAAAGGGCGGAGCTTTAAACTCAGGCGAAAATTGAGTAAGTCCAGAAAACCAAGGTATCCGTACTTGCCGTAAGGCAAGCCAAAGCGCTTGGATTTCTCGTGGCCGAATGGAACCCGCGTGTTTATTGAACAAGCGGGTGAAATGACTGCATTCAAAGTTTTCCTAGCTAAGCTGCAGCGCCCCCATAACAAGGTTTAGCATTATATTCCCCATGCTGAGGCTCATAATAAATGACAGCAAAAAGCTCGGTACAAATGGGACGCCCTCCTTTACAAGCACCTTCTTTACCCTGCCTCTCTGCTTCAGCCTTATAAGCTCCCTGATCTGTTCCCTGCTTATGCCCAGGTCAGAGGGGCCGCAAATCCTCTTCTTTCCAACAATTACGTCCCTAGCAATCCAGTCCCCCTCTGTCAGCCTTTCAGGCTCTACAAGCTTTAGCATCGATGACCTCTCTATTGACCTTACGAAGACCCAGAGGTAGAATGTTGAGAGCATAACTATGATTGCTGAGAGAAGTATAAGCCTGAGTTCAAGTGATTCAGAGAAGGCAAAGCCGGCAAGCATGACTACTGATACAGCGATGATGGCAAGCTTAACCTTTTTAAGCCTAGCCAGGTTTCTCTTCAGCTCCTGGGTGAAACGCCTTCTGTTCTTTACTGCAAGCACCACACACCAGACTAGGCTGTAGGCAGTGCCTGCTATGACCAGGTTCATCAGGAAGTTAACCAACATAGGGGGGTTGTTTATGCTTATGAATGGGGCGGTCCTGCTGAGGGGCAGCCCTAAAAGGGCCCCTAAGCCGATAATGAGCTTGCTATCACCCCCTCCCCACTGGCCAGTGTAGAACATCGCAAGTGCGAGCCCTGCAAGGAGCACAGCACCTGCAATAGAGAAGAGTATGGGCATCCAGCTTCCAATTATGACAGAATATGCTGCGTTGAAAAGCAGGCCAAGGCTTATCAGCCCGTAGTTAAGCCAATCAGGCACCTCCCTTGTCTTTACATCTGTTATTGAGGCAATTACGAGGCATAAGAGGGCAACACCATTTACAATGTAGCCTGCTGAGCTTAGCATGGGAAGCTTATGTTCTAGGGTTCTATATAAAGGCTTTTGATGACGTCGGCTTCTAGCTAATTACCTTCCAATCTGCCTCTCCTTCTCCGCAATCTTCAGCGTGGTCTTTATCACTGTGTCCGGGTTTAGGGAGATTGAGTCTATGCCGCATTCTACTAAGAACTCTGCAAACTCTGGGAAGTCACTAGGCGCTTGACCGCATATGCCTATCTTCCTTCTGTGCTCGCGGGCTGTCTTTATCACCTCTGCAATAAGGCGCTTCACTGCTTCATTGCGCTCATCATAGATGTGGCTTACCAGCGCTGAATCCCTGTCAAGGCCCAGGGTGAGCTGCGTCAGGTCATTAGAGCCTATGCTGAAGCCGTCAATTATCTCACAGAACTGGTCTGCGAGCACAACGTTACTGGGTATCTCGCACATCACGTAAACCTCAAGCCCGTTCTCCCCGCGCTTCAGGCCATTTGCAGCCATCTCTGCAATTACCTTCTTCCCCTCCTCAACAGTCCTGCAGAAGGGTATCATGACCTTTACGTTTGTAAGCCCCATCTCATTCCGTACCTTCAGGAGCGCCCTGCATTCCAGTGCAAATGCCCTCTTATAGCCATCGCTGTAGTACCTTGATGCCCCTCGCCATCCGATCATGGGGTTTTCCTCTCTTGGTTCAAAGGCGTGGCCGCCAATGAGGTTTGCGTATTCATTCGTCTTAAAATCAGAGAGCCTGACAATAACATCCTTTGGATAGAATGCTGCTGCTATCATTGCAATGCCCTCTGCAAGCCTGTCAACAAAGAACTGGGCCTTATCAGCGTAGCCGTATGTCACCTCGTTTATCTCCCTCCTGGCTGCCTCGTCACTAACCCTGTCAAAGTCCAGCAGCGCCATCGGGTGGACCTTAACGTAGGAGTTTATGATAAACTCCTCCCTTGCAAGCCCAACGCCCTGGTTTGGTATGAAGCTCTGCTCGAATGCCTGCTCAGGATTGCCAATGTTCATCATAATCCTTGTCTTTGGTACCGGCAGGCTTTTTACATCTACCCTCTCTATCTCAAACTTCAGCAGGCCAGCGTATACATTTCCAACAGCACCCTCTGCGCATGACACAGTTACGTCCTCTCCATCCTTTATCATCTCTGTCGCCTTGTTTGTACCCACAATGCATGGTATGCCGAGCTCCCTGGAAACAATGGCTGCGTGGCATGTCCTGCCACCACGGTTAGTAACAATCGCTGAGGCGATCTTCATTATCGGCTCCCAGTCAGGATCGGTCATGTCTGTTACAAGGACCTCCCCCTTTCTGAAGTCTGCTATGTTATGCACTGATCTGATCACATGGGCCCTGCCCTGGTCGATCTTATCGCCTACGCTGCTTCCGGAGCAGATCAGCCTGCCCTTCTCATTTAGAACATAGGTCTCAAGCACATTCCTGTCACGCTGCGACATCACTGTCTCTGGCCTTGCCTGAACTATGAAGAGCTGATTGCTTACGCCATCCTTTGCCCATTCCATATCCATTGGTTTAAAGTAGCCTGCCTTGGCAGAGTAGTGATCCTCAATAATAACTGCCCATCTTGCTAGGGTTAAGATCTCATCATCATTGAGTACAAGCCTCTTTCTCTCCTCCTCAGGCACCGGGACGTTCTTGGTTGTCTTATTACCCTCTTGGGTGTAGATCATCTTTATCTCTTTTGAGCCGACCTTCTTCTTTATTATAGGCCTATAACCGCTCCTTAATGTTGGCTTGAAGACATAGTACTCATCAGGGTTAACTGCTCCCTGAACAATGTTCTCACCAAGACCATAGGAGCCATTTATGAAGACAGCATCCTTAAAGCCGGTTTCAGTATCTATCGAGAACATCACCCCTGAGCATGCCTTGTCTGAGCGCACCATCTTCTGAACCCCGATGCTCAGGCTGACTGAGAAGTGATCAAAACCCTTGTCTGTCCTGTAGGAGAT
>PEYS01000043.1:0-2851 GCA_002763335.1 Candidatus Woesearchaeota archaeon CG08_land_8_20_14_0_20_47_9
CCTGTCTGCGTTACAACAAGCCGCGATATTGATTTTATAATTGAGCTTGCATTGAGGGGAATTCCTGTTATAACCTATGGGGATATGCTTTGTGTTCCTGGAAGCAGGGGCAGCCTCGAGGATGCAAGGGCCAAGGGAAGCAAGGTGCATATGGTTTACTCAACAGTTGATGCCCTCAGGATTGCGGAAAAGGAGCCTAAGGCTGTTTTCTTTGCAATAGGCTTTGAGACAACCTCGCCTGCAACTGCCTATGCTGTGAAGCATGGCTTGCGGGTTTATTCTACCCATAAGCTGATACCACCTGCTATGGAGGCGATTGCCGAGTCCCCTGAGTTGAGGATAGAGGGATTTATAAACCCTGGCCATGTAAGCACTATAATAGGTGTTGAGGCCTATCCTAAACTGGCAGTACCCCAGGTCATTACGGGCTTTGAGGAGCCTGACATACTTGAGGCAGTTGCCATGCTTCTTAAACAGATCAGCAGGGGCAGGCACGAGGTTGAGAACCAGTACACAAGGGCTGTAAGGCAAGAGGGCAATGAGCTTGCAAAGCAGGCAGTTGATGAGGTCTTTGAGGTTGCAGATGCAGCCTGGAGGGGTCTTGGAGTCATTATAAACTCTGGGCTAAGGCTCAAACCCATTTATAAAGGCCAGGATGCAGCTATTATATATAGGGGCATCCTTGAAGGCATAAAGCCAAAAGAGAATCCTGCTTGCAGATGCGGTGATGTCCTGCGTGGCACGATAAGCCCCCAGCAATGCCCTTTGTTTGGCTCAGCCTGCACACCCTCTAAACCAGTAGGGCCGTGCATGGTTAGCTATGAGGGGAGCTGTGGGGTGGCGTATTCTGAGAGAAAACCTTGAATAACCTCCGCCTTCGCCTAAGGCTCGGCTCCGGTGGTCAAAGTTGTCAAAATCTCGCCCTTAAAATGCTATTGGCTGTTGGCTATTAGCCATTGGTCATAGGAGTTCTGACAAGTAGGTTTACGCGATGAGTTGGTTGTCTTCTTATCTTGCATGCTGCTGAGGGGTGGGGGAGGACAGGGCCGCGTGTTTACCCTGGGCGGGGCTGAGACACCAAGTCAGGCTGGCAGGTCAAGCCAAGCAGAAGCATCAAAGCTTGCAGGGCCAGGAGCCAGTAGCTAACAGCAAATATTTATTAATAAACCTCATTCTCATCATCTACAATGAAGCTCATAATCGTCCGCCATGGCGAGACCCATGAGAACGCTGCAGATATTGCCCAGGGCCAAGGCCAGGGGCTTGGAAGGCTGAATGAACTGGGGAAAAAACAGGCAAGGCTCGTTGCTGCTCGTCTTAAATATGAGGGGATTGACATCGCATATGTAAGCGATCTTGAGAGGGCAGTTGATACCTCAAGGGAGATTCTCAAGTTTCACCCTGATGTTGAGGTTATATACTCAAAAGACCTAAGGGAGAGGCATCTTGGAAATCTTGAGGGCAAGCATCGTGATGCACTTGCTGAGATTGGAGAGAAGTCAGGCCTGCCATTTCATAAATTCAAGCCAGAGGGCGGTGAGTCCATGCTTGATGTGCAGAAGCGCGTAAAGAGATTCTACAATGAACTTTTAAAGAAGCATAAAAATGATACTGTGCTGCTTGTCACCCATGGCGGAACAATCATCTCCCTGCTGATGCACCTGTTTAAAGCTAGTTTTGAGAAGGACTTTGACAAGTATAGGCCTGGCAATACATCTGTAACCATCCTCGAGATCGAGCATGCTGAGGCAAGGCCTAAGGTGCATGTGTTGAATTGCACTGTGCATTTAGGTGAGGGAAATGGATTTAGAGAAGGCTAAAGAGAAGCTTGAGAGTTTAGGATTCAGTGTAAGTCGATATTAATATATAACTCAGAGGGGATCTTAATGATCGAACTAGAAAAGACCTATCTAGCAAAGAGCCTGCCAGCAGGTTTAAAAAACTGCAAACACAAGGAGATTATTGACATCTATATCCCAAAGCCAAGCAGGCATCCAAAGCTGAGGATAAGAAAAAGTGGCGATAAGTACGAGGTAACAAAGAAGGAGCCTGTCAATACTAATGACGCTTCACATCAGAAGGAGCAGACAATAGTTCTGACACAAGAGGAGTTCAATGAGCTTACTAAGCTGGATGGTAAAAAGACTCATAAGATAAGATACTATTATGATTATAATGGAAAGAGCGCAGAGATTGACGTCTTCCAGGGCTCATTAAAGGGCCTGGTCATCGTTGATTTTGAGTTTGAAACAGTTGAGGAAAAAGATGCATTTAAGATGCCTCCCTTCTGCCTCGCAGAGGTAACCCAGGAGGAGGTTATTGCAGGAGGCATGCTATGCGGGAAGAGTTATGAGGAGATTGAGGAAGAATTGAAGAGGTTCAATTATAGGAAATTAGTTCTAGATTAGTTAGAATAGCTTTGTAGCTGTTGTAATAATCAGGTTCTCGCGCACTCTGCTATTTAGCTTCATTTAAATAAGATGTGTAGATGTATGCTATTTATGAATTTTTATGTTGAACAGACTAGAAAATCTTGAACCCGAAGGCGAGTCAGGAAGTCGAGGTGTTCAAGGTTTTCTTGTGACAACATTTATTAATTCTCTTATCTTACCTAATTCTTTGCAGAATGAGAATCGAGAAGAAGATCTGGCCTGAGCTCTTTCAGGCGATAGTTGACGGAAAGAGGAACTTTGAGTTGGGGCGCGCTGATACTGAGTGCAGCCCTGATGATGTCCTGGTCTTAAGAGAGTGGGACCCTAATACAAAGCAGTATACTGGGCGTGTTCTTGAGAAGCGCATCACCTATGTTCTTAAGATTCGCGATGTTATATCAGAGCCAGGAGAGGCTGCT
>PEYS01000043.1:2875-3017 GCA_002763335.1 Candidatus Woesearchaeota archaeon CG08_land_8_20_14_0_20_47_9
TTAGAAGCCAACAGCCTTGACATGATCCAGAACAGGGTCAGGGATCTCTTCAGGAAACTCTCCCTTGAAGAGCCTCCAGAGGATCTTGTGCTTGACCTTGTCTCAAATGTTGGGGCAGTCTCAAAGGAGATCCTTGAGATGA
>PEYS01000074.1 GCA_002763335.1 Candidatus Woesearchaeota archaeon CG08_land_8_20_14_0_20_47_9
CTCAAAAGTTCTCGCCCTAAAGGGCGAGCTACCCACGAACTTTTGAGTATCTCATTCATCAAATTTTTTTCATCACGCTTAGCAAGCATCTCATAAACGCTCTCAAATGAAATTGCTCGTGGTTCAAGGTTTAGTGTGTAGTTATCTGCAATATTATAAAGGAATTTTTCATGAAACTCAACTTTCTTAAGGTTGTCAACAATCAAGAGTATATCTATGTCTCCTGGGGTTTTGCTTACTACTGCTGAACCGAATAAGAGCAGTATGAAGCAGTCTTCATCGATCTTCTCGACAACATTCTGCTTATTGACATACTATATCTACCCATATAATGCCTGCCTGGGCAGCGCAAGCAATTGTGCGCTGGTGTCCTGGCAGGGCCATGGGGCGTTTAGAATAGCTAGCAAGCCTCTCCCCTTTATAAACCTCACACGCACACCTGTCCAGTGGGGAGTGGAAAAGGCTAGTCTTCAGTCTTGAGCCTTCAGTCCTGAGCTAGCAAGACGTCTTACCCAAAACGCCTTCCCATGACCTGGAATAATATAAGCTGCTACCTCTAGAAGTTTTTTCCTACCCTTCATCAGTTCTTCTCTATCCTTTACATAAGGATCCTTAAGACTCATCAAGCTGTCTCTGTCGGTTTTCTGCTTCTGCTTATCAGCCCACCAGAAGACATCACCTGCTACAGCCACCTTCCCAAGCTTGTCAGTTTCCAATAATACAGAGCAGTGAAAAGGGTCGTGTCCAGGGGTTTTTATTATCTTTATTTACATCCTTAACGCAAATATTCTCTCTCCCTAAAGCCTCCAGTAGCTTCTTCCTGTTCATTCCAGGGTCAACAACTATGTTCAGTCCTTGCTCTCTAATCAGGGTGGCTGTAGAAGATGCGAATGTGATATTTCCTTCTTCTTTGACATAACCGTCAATTAAGATCTTGATCTCAGCCATAAGCTGTAATAAGGCAAGCAAGTAACGAAAATCTGCTGCTCGGGGCTATCCCCGACTTAAAAGTCGGGGCTTTACGCCCCTCGCTTCGAAACGCAGATTTTCGGACTCAAAAGTTCTCGCCCTAAAGGGCGAGCTACCCACGAACTTTTGAGTATTTAATGCTTCTGAGGGTGTGATGGCTAACGGTAAACCTCTAAACCTTGATAGACTTTGCCGGCTTCATCTTATCCCATGCGATGTTGAACATGCCCTCAATAGCAGATGAGAATAGCATTGTCTTGACCCAGATGCCTATGTCATAGCTTGGGTGTACCTCATTGTCATTGGAGAGCATAAAGACAAGATTATAACCGTCAACAATGCAGAACCTGGCCTTTGCACCTGAATGCCTTACCTCGGCAAACTCTGAGAATGTGTCAACAGCCTCCTTGACGTCCTTTGAAATTGGGGCTGCAACCCTGATGCTTACATTCCTCTCCTGGGCCTTTTTAAGCACCCCCTTAAGAGCATCTGCCTTTCTTACCAGCCCTTCCTTGCTTGTCACGATGACAATGGACTTCTCAGCATTCTTGAACAGGCTCTCGAGATGGCTGTATAGGTTCTTCCTGCCTCGCAGATTGCCTGAGAGGTCAAAGGGGTCTATAAGCTCTACCCCGTTCTTGTGCAGGGCGTTTAACTCCTCCAGAACCTCACTGGTTTTAAGGCTCTCCAGGAGCTTAAGCTCGTTATCAGTGTCCTCCGTTGTCTTCTTCTTGACCCTGTCGAGAACCTCCTCAGGCGGGATTGCAACGTACTTTATCGGCTTGCCGACCTTCATCAGTATGAATCCCTTCCTCTCCAGGTTCTCAAGGACGTCGTAGCTCCTTGATCTGGGCACATTTGCAATGTCAGAGAGCTCGCCTGCAGTTGAAACACCACGAGAAAGCAGGGCTGTCCAGAGCTTTGCTTCATAGCTGTTAAGGCCAAAGTCGCGGAGTTGATTTAAAAATTCCTTTTGAATAATCATGCTATCCTCTCCTTGTTGAGTGGGGGCTTGGTCTGGTTATGTATGGCATCTTGGTACTGAAGGCAGATATTTAAACCTTTCTATTGTTTTGCTATTGAAAAGTAGTTAAAAACCAGTGCAGATTCAGCTTAAAATTGACTTCTCCGACGTAGAAGGTCACCCTTTCTTAAAATCCTAGACTCAGTGGAGTTAGAATAAGCCAATTATCGCCATCAATCAGTGGCAAATCGTTTTTTGGTTCTTTATGTCCCTGTGCATTGCCCTCTTGCCCTTGCCAGGGGCCTGCTGTAACTGCCTTATTACCCTTCCCATGCTCCTTTCACGCTTGATCTCAGCCGAAAGATACGCCTCATCGCGGCTTGCCCTGGCAATGAGAACAACAACCCGCCCAAAGGCTGATCTCCCTGTCCTGCCGCGCCTCTGTATCGCCCTTATCTCTGAAGGTATGGGTTCGTAGAATACCACCAGATCAACGCTCGGAATGTCAAGACCCTCCTCTGCAACAGAGGTTGCAACAAGGACATTAAACCTGCCACCTTCAAAGCCCTTAATTACATCACCCTGTTCCCTCTGGCTCAAGCCCTTGCTCTTTGCCCTTGTTGCCTGACCCACAAATCTAGCTGGCCTTGCCTGCGGTATCCCTGAGAGGGCATTCATTATCGAGTTTATCGTGCTCCTGAACTGGGTGAAGACCATCACCTTTGAGCCTTGCTTAGATGAGAGCTGGCCTGAGATAACCCCCTTAAGCTCTTCAAGCTTCGGGTGGGATAAGCCCTTGTAACCCCTTGCAACTGATGACGCCTCCCTGACAAGGGCGTTGTTCAGAAAGGCCTTTATTGCACGACTGGGCTTTTCAGATTCGATGCTGTCGAGGTATTCGATAAGGGGCTCAACCCCCTGGGTCTCCAGCAGCTCAAGGGAGTGGTAGGCTTGCAGAGCCATTGACTGGTTGAGATATGTTGGAAAAAGGCGCATTCTGCTCCCCTTTGAGGCACGCGCATTAATCGCTCCCCTGCAGGCAATGATATCCTTTTTTGAGACATACTCTGGCTTCTTATACCTCAGGAATCCCATCTTATTAAGGCGTTTAATCCTGTCTATGAGAAGCTCTTGGAGCAGCCCCTGGATCTTGGTCATCTCAGGGGTGAGGGAGAGGGTGCGCCATTCGATCTTTACATCCTTTACATACCTGCTGACATCAGGGTCATCTCTGCTTCTGGCCTGGATGTTCTCTATCTTGAGGTTAGCTACAACATCCTCTATGCGCTTCTTCTTTCCCCCGGGGGAGGCTGTCAGGGCCAGTATTATGCCTTGGAAGCCTGCTGCAATCTCAACATAGCTGTAGTCCTTGACAGCCCTGTGGGCCTCGTCAAAGACAATAAGCGAGACACCTGATAGGTTATATGCCCTGACTCGCAGGTCGTTTCTTATTGTCTGTGGTGTTGCTACCACAACCCTGCTTGTCTTCCAAAGGGTTTTACGCCTTATCTGGCTCACACCCCCTGAGAAGAGGCTTACTGCGGCAGCAGGGATCCTGAGAAACTCAATGCAGCTCTTGTAGTGCTGCATCACCAGTGGCTTTGTAGGTGCGAGGAAGAGTATCCTTCCCTGCTTGTTTAAAAGCTCAGCCATCACCATGAAGGCAATAACAGTCTTGCCAAGCCCGGTAGGGAGTACAACAAGCGAGTTCTTGTTTACACAGTCTTTAGCAATCTCTATCTGGAATTCCCTCTCGATTATCCTGTTTGGCCTTACATTCCTGTGGTTAAAGAAGCCTGGCTTTGGGGGCTCTTCAGGAGAAGGCTTATCCTTAGGCGTAATAAACTGCAGGTTAAAGTCGTGGAGTGATCTCTGGGGCATATGGAGACAGGGGTGGTTGTTATTTATATTGGTTCTGAAACCGAGGGCTTGAACACCCCGCTAGCGGGGTGTTCAAGCCCTCGGATGCAACGAAAATCTGCTGCTCGGGGCTATCCCCGACTTAAAAGTCGGGGCTTTACGCCCCTCGCTTCGAAACGC
>PEYS01000178.1 GCA_002763335.1 Candidatus Woesearchaeota archaeon CG08_land_8_20_14_0_20_47_9
AAGTTCTCGCCCTAAAGCGCGAGCTACCCACGAACTTTTGAGCATTCAAAGTTTTCCACTAGATTTTTATAGGAATTGATTCTAATCAGCCATCTATGCAACAAATATTCTGCTTCGCCCTCGGAAATATCTGGAGGTGGTCAAAGAAGAAGAACACTGCTGGGCTATTAAGGCATATCCAGAAACTTGACATAGCTGGCGTAGAGCTTACATTTTCTTCAAAAGAACTACTCTATAATTTCAAGCTCACCGCAGATCAGATTAAGTGGCTGAGAAGCCTTGAGTATGTAAGCATCCATGCTCCTTTCAGATTGGTGAGTAAGGCAGATAACAATGCCGAGGTTCTGAAGCAGCTTGAGTACGTCAGCAGTCTTTACAAAATGGTAAATGCAAGGAATGTGATAATCCATCCAGATGAGCTGCCTCAGCCAGCTATACTAAGCAGGTACAGCATGAGATTCTCAACTGAGAATCTTAAAAAGAAGAGAGGTGCCAATATTGAGAAACTGGCGCTTATATTTGACAGATATCAAGATTTAGGTTTTTGCCTGGATGTCTCGCATGCCTATTCATGGTCTAGGTTCGAGACAGGAGACCTAGTTAAGAGATTCAGCGGCAAGATTACGCAGGTGCATCTCAGCGGGACATACAGGAGGAGGGATCATCAATCCTTGCGTAGTGTATCATCTATGTTCATAAAGTCAATAGAACCAGTAATAAGCCTCAATGTTCCAATAGTAATTGAAGAGGATATTGATGTTGAGAGTTCAAAATATCTTGTAGAAGAAATAAGTTATATTAAATCTCTGTTTCATCACCAAGCTCCTTCTTAATCTCCCTTTTAATGATGGTCCAGATATTGTTGACAGTTTTATTGTTAAGCCTCTTCAAGGCCTCCTCTGGAAACTCAAGCATGTGTTTGCCCTTCTCAAACTTGATGAAAAGCCCCAGGTATTCCTTATCCAGTGGCTTTGGAAGCTGGCTGAAGACCTTTCTTGCGTTCCCGGCTTCACGCACTATGTGTTTTTTCTCATCCTTCTCTTTAATGAAGCCTGGGATGTCACCATCAGTCGGCTCAGGGATGTCATTAATTACCAGCCATGGCCTTTATTTAATAAGATTTCTCTAGTGAATCAAGCTGTTCTTCCAGCATCCATTTTCGCCCTAAATGGCGAGCTGTATGTGAACTTTTGACTATTTAAAGCTCTCCATGATAAAGTTTATAAACCCCCCTGCATTTCCAGCACAGATAACATACAAGAAGCTTGATAGATGACTTGAAAAGTCTTCTTCTATGTTAACTCTATAAGGAGGAAGTAAAGATGAGAGAATTCGACAGGGGTGGTTCCAGAGGCGATTCAGAACCACGTAAGATGCACAAGGCGGTTTGCTCTGAATGCGGCGCAGAATGCGAAGTTCCATTCGAACCAAAAAAGGACAGGCCTGTTTTCTGCAAGGAATGCTTCAGAAAAAGAAGGGGAGAGAGAGACTAGTTCTTTAAGATTGGTCTGGTTGGATTTTTATTTGTAAAATACCACCGTTCATAGAACGGTGGCATAATAATTTATCTGGACTGCCCTGAGCCTTCCATTCCTATTCTTATGGAACCTTTGTTCCTCTTGCCATCTTATTCTAACCTGTTCTACACGCGGTGTTTTCTCCCTTTTTATATTCAGTGAATGATCCTCAAGCACCATTGAGAAGTTATCATGGTCCCTGCTTGAAAGGATGCTTATTGCCTTACCCTCCTTTCCGGCCCTTGCAGTCCTCCCTATGCGGTGGATGTACTGCTTGCTCTCACTGGGGATGTCATAATTGTAGATATGTGAAACCCCTTTGATGTCCAGGCCCCGGGCAGCAACGTCAGTGCATACGAGTACACAGACATGTTCTGAATTAAACCTCTTCATTGTCTTGTTCCGCTGGTCTTGTGAAAGCCCGCCATGAGTAGCAAGGGCGTCAATACCTGCAAGCCTAAGATTGTTTGCAACAAAGTCTGTGTTTCTTCTTGAGTTGCAGAAGACCATGACAAGACCTGATTTTTCGTGTTTCAGGAGGTGGACAAGGAGTGAGAATTTCAGATTATCAGGAACATCGTAGTAGAACTGAGTTAGCTTTCTTGGGTCAACATATGACTCTGCAGAGACCTTAGCAGGATTCTTCATGTATCTCCTGGCAAGATCAACTATGTCATCTGAGATTGTGGCTGAAAACAGCAGGGTCTGTCTTTTTTCTGGGCATTGCCTAATGATCTGCTTGACATCATCAATAAATCCCATGTCAAGCATCCTGTCTGCTTCATCTAGGACAAGGATTTTTACATTACTAAGGTCAATTGTTCTCCTCCCAATATGATCAAGCAGCCTCCCAGGTGTTCCGACTACAACATCTGCTTTCCTTAATCTCAGAATCTGCGGGTTGATTGAAATGCCACCATAAACAACAGCAATCTCCAAGGGCTTGTGTTTTGAGAATTTCCTTAAGGCATCTGTAATCTGCACTGCAAGCTCCCGTGTAGGGGTTAAGACCAAGGCTTGAATCCCCCTCCCCTTCTCAGAGTGCTGTATAATACCTGATCCGAATACAAGAGTCTTTCCTGACCCTGTTGCAGAGCCTGCGATAACATCCCTTCCTGCAAGAACTAATGGTATTGCCTTTTCCTGCACCTCTGTTGGCTTTTCAAAGCCTTCTTCCTCTACTGATCTCAAGAGAGGGGGCGTAATGCCCAATTTTCTAAAGCATATCATATCTCATCACACAATAGAAAAAGCCTAATGCTTCTCCCTATTCTAAAACATTACCTGTTTATACATTCTTAT
>PEYS01000083.1:0-1180 GCA_002763335.1 Candidatus Woesearchaeota archaeon CG08_land_8_20_14_0_20_47_9
GGCTATCATGCAATAGACATGCCAGAGAATGCGATGCTGAACACCTCAACAGGGCTCTTCTACTGGGAGACAGGCTATGAGGATGCCGGGGCATATATGGTAACATTCTATGCAGCAGACAGCATTGACTCAGACTACAGAGACGTCATGATAAGGGTGATCAATGTAAACAGGCCCCCCCAGATAGATGATGTCAGCCCTGAAGGCAACACCTCCATGAAGGAGGGGCAGGCAATGCAGTTCTCAGTAACAGCATCAGACCCTGACAATGAGGCATTAGCAGTCAGTTGGTTTATCGATGGGTCATTTGCTGGGAGCGGAACAGCATACAGATATGAGGCAGACTATGAGTCTGCAGGAGGGCATTACGTGGATGCGATGGTCTCGGACAGTGAGGATAATGTGACCTACTCCTGGCATGTGACTGTAGAGAACGTGAACAGGGCCCCCATACAGGACGCCCCTGAGTATGTTGAGGGCTATGAGAATGGAACAATAGCATTTACAATCACTGCAACAGACCCGGACAGAGACGAGGTATACCAGACGCTTGCAGGCATGCCAGCAGGCGCCTCATTCAACAACAGCCTATTCAGCTGGACCCCTGGCTTCGAGGATGCAGGCGTATACCAGCTAACGTCAATAGCAAGCGACGGTAATCTTGAAAGCAGCCGTGGCATCACAATAAGGGTGCTGAACACAAACCGGGCTCCAAGACTTGAGGCAATTGCCCCTCAGAGTTGTGTTGAGAATGAGACCCTGGCATTCACAGCATCTGCAGCTGACCCGGATGGCGAAGGGGTAAGCTATGCTGCAGAGAACCTGCCAAAGGGCGCTAGCTTTAACCAGATCAGCGGGGAATTTACCTGGACTCCGAGCTTTGCCCAGTCAGGTGATTATAGCGTAAGAATCATTGCAAGCGACGGCACGCTTAATGACCGCGAGGAGGTTTTGATAACAGTGATCGAGGCAGGAAACCACGAGCCAGAGCTGGCTAGCCCGGGAGACTTCAGCATTGTTGAGGGCAACGCCCTGGAGTTCGTAATCACTGCTCAGGATGTTGACGAGGACAAGCTGATATGCTCTGCCTCAGGTCTTCCTGAAGGGGCAGCCTTTGATACCAGCAGCCTAAGATTCTCGTGGACCCCAGGCTTCAGGCAGTCTGGAAACTACACTGCAG
>PEYS01000083.1:1193-2887 GCA_002763335.1 Candidatus Woesearchaeota archaeon CG08_land_8_20_14_0_20_47_9
CGACGGCACAGAGACTGCAACAGCATCAGCTCACATCGAGGTGATCGAGGCAGGAAACCAGGCACCTAGCTTTGAGGGATTAACAGATCAGCGTGTTACTGAAGGGGATCTGCTCAGCTTCTTTGTGAAGGCATCAGACCCTGACAGCAGCCTTATAAGCTACTGGGCAGACCTGCTGCCACCAGGATCAGCCTTTGATATAGTGTCACAGCTCTTCTCCTGGAGGCCTGACTTTGACCAGGCCGGTGTTTACCACCCGGTATTCTATGCAAGCGACGGGAACGCAACCTCAAGCGCATCCCCCGAGGTAAGGGTGTCAGAATTCGGAAACCACAAGCCAGAACTTGAGGACATCCCTGACATAACAGTTGTTGAGGGCGAGCTTGTAAGGGTAGCTGCAACAGCAACAGACCTGGACAAGGAGCCTGTCGCAATAATCTACTCTGCCCCACTTGATGAATACGGGGAGTGGCAGACAGGCTACACAGACTCAGGAATATACCATGTCACAATAACTGCTACTGACGGAAAAAGCTCAGATACAGCAGAGGTTAAGATCACTGTCCTGGAGTCAGGAAACCACGAGCCAGAGCTCAAACACATTGACGGAATCACTGTAACAGAAGGAGAAGAGGTTATTGTGACTCCGGAAGCAAGTGACCCTGACGGGGACAGACTGAGCATAGGCTTCTCAGAGCCCCTCAATGCGAATGGAAGATGGCAGACAGGCTACACAGACTCAGGCACCTACACTGCAACAGCGACTGTAAGCGATGGCGTGTCAAGCATAAGCCAGAGCCTAGTGATAACAGTGCTCGAATCAGGAAACCACAGGCCTGTGCTTGAGGTGCAGGGCACAATAACAGCTGTTGAGGGCGGGCTTGTAAGGCTGGATGTAAATGCCTACGACCCTGACGGTGATAACCTCAGCATAGGCTTCTCAGAGCCGCTTGATGCAGAAGGGGCGTGGAAGACCCAGAAGGGGGATGCAGGAAGATACACAGTAAAGGTGTTTGTAAGCGATGGCACAGAGACCTCAAGCAGGGATGTCCAGCTTGTAATAGAGAAGACACCCTACAGCTCCCTCTCAATAAGCCAGGCGAGGATAATCAACGAGTATGTGAGGCCTGGCGATGACCTCATGGTAAGCCTAAGCCTGGAGAATGACGGCACAGCAACAGCAAGAGACCTCAGAATCAATGTGAGGGTGATGGAGCTCGGCATAAAGGAAGGCACAAGCGTGTGGAAGCTAAAGCCGAACAGCGAGGAGACAGTCAGGCTGAGCATACGCATCCCTGATGAGGCAGAGCCAGGTGTCTACTACCTCCAGATCTCAGTGAGCAACGACAACGATGCTAGGAGGATCTACCGCGAGTTCACAGTGATGTCATTTGTGTCGGGATCGAAAAGTCACAAAAATCCGCCGCAGGCGTCCCACTCTGCCCTAAAGGGCGGAGTTTGACAGGACGCCTGCTTTGAGGCGGATTTTTGGGACACTGAGAAATTCCGATTGTTAGATCGGAATTTCTGAGCGTGCTCAGAGACGGGGCTAAAGCCCACAGTTTTAGCCCCGTCTCTGACATAAGCTAGCCTTCGTCCATAACCATCAGGAGAAGAGGGGTGTTCTTTTCAAGGCTTTCGCATTCGACCTTTACCAACTTGTCACGCTGAAACGCAGGGAGCTAGCGAGAGCT
>PEYS01000107.1:0-1775 GCA_002763335.1 Candidatus Woesearchaeota archaeon CG08_land_8_20_14_0_20_47_9
CACCAAGACCATTCCAATACATGGAACGCTCAGCCACAACAGGAACACTAGAACTCACCTTAATAGAAAACTGAGCATTATCAACAGCAGGACCCTCATCAGGCACCTCCTTCGCATCAAGCGAATCAGGCCTGAAAGTCTCACGAGACCTCGGAGGCACAACCTTAGTCTTCCTCGCAACAGTCTCCCCAGACTCAGGCACAAACTCCGGCGCAAGCAAATACTCAACAGTCACCACAGCAGACACATCATTCGGATTCTGAACCAAAACATACGTATAAAAATCACCTACAGTGTACCCCTCACCAAAATACCAATTAATTGCAGGCTCTGTTGCTCCAATAGTCACATGACCACCATCAAGATTACCCCAGTAGGTTGACCTCTCAGCAACAACTGGGAGACCAGAACTCACCTTAGCCGAGAACACTGCATTCGGGATAAATTTCTTAGGCCTAACTGTAAAGCGGGACATCCTAGGAACATCATAACTCACTGACACAACGCTTCCACAGCCGATAAAGCCGCTCAAACAATTGCCGTTGCCGCAACACTCATGCCAACGCTCATACTCAACACCCTCAAGGGAGAGATCATCGCAAACAAACTCATGCCCTCCCTGAGACTTCACAGTGCCCAGAGGCACAGTCACCCCATGACCACCGATACGCTCCTGCACACCATCAGCATCACACTCAAACCAGTTACCCTGAACAGCTCCAAGACATAACGCGTCGAACCCGCCTGCAATATCCCTGATAGAGCTGCTGTGAGAGGAATCACAGTAATTCCAGGCCTCATCATCACAGATAAAATCATCATCGCCATCATTCCTTATCTCACCAGCATTATCAGCAGTACAGGCATCAGGGCTCCTCACTGTCCACTTCTCCCCATTATAATGAGCAATCATATGCGTTTCCAGATACTCTCCTGTAAAAAACTCATTAGCCACCCAATCAACCCAGTAATCACCCAGAGGACAGAACTCATCGTTGCAATCAATCGCCCAGGCCCCCCCAAACGAATCAGTGAACATAACAGATCCATCAGGATACCTAACTACTAGAGAACCCTCAGCAAGAGATTTAAATCCTGGCAAAGGAATAATGTAATTTGAAACCCCTTGAGTACTCCAGAATCCATCTATAAATCTGCCACTTAGAAACTCGGGGTACTCAAATCCTCCGGCTAGACTTGAGCTTAGTTCAAATGAGAATGGCTTTTCAAAGAATTTTGTCTCTTCAGGAAATATCTGGTTCTCGTTCCATAAAAATTCATTATACTCTCCAAAATACCAATCTTCAAGTGTAAGCCATATAATGTAAGAGTAGTCCTCTCTGTAAGTAAATGTTTTTGTTGTAGGCGAGAACGGCTGATAAAACGGGGGCTGACAGGTACTGGTTGAAGTTGGAACCATGGTTGAAGCTGATCCAGCAACACTCCCCTTCTTAGGATCAGGAATGAGGGTGCATGGCGGCAAAAAAGGACTTCCTACCCAATCAGCTATTATGGGGCTCTTAAGCACCAACTCAGTCTCCTTAAGCTCTGAAGGCAGGATATTACCTGAGAGATCATTGAAAGGATAAGAGAAGTACAATGGCAAAGAGATTATATCACTAAACTCTGCTGCTACACCCTGTTTCTTAGCATTGATATAATACAAGAGCTCGTAATCATCAAACAGGGCATCCTTAACATCAACAGCCAGATTATGTTCCTCTGATGCAAGAACCGTGTTAATGCTATAATCTGGCATCCCCCAACTTACAGAA
>PEYS01000107.1:1797-2919 GCA_002763335.1 Candidatus Woesearchaeota archaeon CG08_land_8_20_14_0_20_47_9
ACACGTATTGGATCATAGTTGGGGCCATTCCTCTTGAATTTAAAATATCCCTGATATTAGTCTCAACTGCTGGAGCCAATACTTCATTAATCACCAAGCTCTTACTATAAACACCTGTCAGATCAACACCCCTAATAATCACAGAATCTCTGACTCTTGTCCCGCCCTGATTGCTTGTATGAACAAATATATAGGCATCAAAAACATCCTCGGCAGCATTGATAGTCTCAACAAGATGCTCATCATATGAGAATATGTCTTCATCCCAATAATATCCATTTTCCTTATTCCTAAGAAAAATACCAACAATATGATGATCATCATAAGAGACACTGCTCATAGTAAGGTCAATAGTCAGCTTCTTAGCCTTTAAAAAGCCTACAGGCAGGACAGTCTCCTCAGGTTCTGATGAGAAATCACAATTCGGATAAGCCTTAACCCTCACAAAGCCAGAGTACTTTCCGCCAGGGAGCGTGTCAAGGCTCATTGTTTGAAAATAAACCTTCTCTGAACCTGCAGCTGGCAGGCAGAAATTATTATTGGAAAAACTCTGTATAAAATCAGGGTAATCAGTACCCGTCTCAACATGCTCAACAGGCTCAGCCACAAACTCAATACCTAAGGAAGAGGACTCAACATTCTTAACTGAAAATGAAAAGGTCGTTGACTTCACATTAGCAACACCAGGGTCTAAAAGGACAGGGGCATTAACAGCCTTAAAAGCATCCACAAGCCCAGAACCCTGAATATAAACATTCTCACCCAGATCACTGGCAGTGCCAACAACAGCAGACTTAACCTCTTCAGGGCTCCAATCAGGATGAGCCTGAACAAGCAGGGCAGCAACACCAGCAACATGAGGCGTGGCCATGCTAGTACCAGAAATAGCCACATGCTCATCATCAAAGCACTTATTATCATCCCATGCAGAGTCCCACTGCAAGGAGCAGATACCAACCCCAGGAGCAGCTACCTCAGGCTTTATACCCTCCTCAGAGGTCGGCCCTCTGGAACTAAACGAGGCCATGGGCGAATTACAATAACGATGGACACCAACCTGATCAGGCTTACATGCAGCACCCACAGTCAGGGCCTTCCTCGCAACACCCGGAGACCCTACTG